>CALXWM010000070.1 GCA_944392425.1 uncultured Clostridia bacterium | reverse complement strand
GGCCAGTCTTTGATTCAATCTATTCTACTCTTGCAGGCCTCTTTTTTGTGCTGTCCGCTCAATCTGGACCGGTTCACCGGGTGCGGCCCTTTTGTTTTAACGTTTTTTCTTGTTTTACGCTTCCACGGTTGACAAAATCTTTTATTTTTTGTAAAATAGGCACAAATATATTCTGTAACCAGGAGGCTTTTTCATGACTGATACTTATCAAACCCTTTTTACCCCCGAGCAGTTGCGCACCCTCTCGTCCATCGTGCAGGTCGGCAGCGAGGCTTTCCGGGAGCTGATTGAGCAGGACCCCATCCTGCGCCACCGCTATCTTCGAGATACCAGGGGCCGGATGCTCACCAAAATCATCCATATGCAAAGTGAAATCGAAAGCCACCTTCCTGGTTTCCCTTTCTCCTTCTTTGAGCGCCGCTTTCCTGGCGGCCAGATCATTCCCGAACTGAGCTGTGACCAGGTGATCCTTCACCTGGCCCGCAGCCGTGCGCCTGATATGCTGCCGTATTCTTCCCGGTATAAGGTCGATCTGGCCGCCAACAACAAGCGGTTGGAACGCCAGTTGGTTCTTGATGACTCCGCTTCTTCTCCAATGGAGGTGCCTTTCTATGCACTTCTGGTTTTTGGCGGCCTCGACCACCCCTTTGCTGTGATCCAGTTCCCCGAACCCGGCTTTGGTTCCATTGCAGAAAGTTTTGCTCTTCCCCTGGCTGTCACCTCGGATGCAGCTGGCAGCCCGAAGTCGTTCGAGCGCAAAAAGGCCGTCCTCAAACAGGAGTTTCTGGCACAAGAAAAGGAGGCAGACATATCTTGATCGGTTCAGTGATCCCCTCCCGCATCCAGGAGGCCCGCGAGTCTCGCGCCATGTCAAGGGAAGACCTTGCCACAGGCATCGGTGTGACACGTCAGTCTGTTTCAAAGTATGAGCACGGCATCACCAATCCTTCCCTCGAAGTTCTGCAGCGCATTTCCATCCTTCTGGACTTTCCCCCGGATTTTTTCTATAAATCAGAAACAGCTTCTGCCGCCGAGGGCAGCCCCCTCTTTTTCCGTTCCAAAGCCGGCATTGCCAAAAAGGTCAAAACAGCCTGCCTCTACCAGGTTAAGTGGACACGGGAGATCAAGCAGCAGCTCGAAACTTATGTCGATTTTGTTGAACGCAGTGTTCCCGTCATCGACAGCAGCTATGAAGACCTCACACTGGAGGATGTCGAAGAACTTGCCCTGGGGCTTCGGTCTGACTGGGGCCTTGACGGCGATCCCGTCGGCGACCTGATCGGCCTGCTGGAAAATCACGGCATCATCGTGGCCCAGCTCGCGCCCAACGCACTTTGCAGTTTCCGTGGCATAGACGCTTTTTCCTGCTGGGAGGATGGCACCCCCTATATTCTTTATAATCCCGAGCAGAAAAGTGCCGTGCGTATTCGTTTCAGCATTCTTCACGAGCTGGGCCACCTGATCCTGCACAGCGCTGTTTCCGCAGAAGATTCCGTCAAAAAAGAGATCGTAGACCGCGCCGACGCGCAGGCCGACCGGTTTGCGGCTGCTTTTTTGCTGCCCTCCACTACGTTTCCCAAAGATATCCATAGATCATCCCTCAGTGCACTCGAACCCGTCAAGCGCAAATGGGGCGCCTCCATGGCTTCCATCATCAAGCGCTGCGCCGACCTTCATATTCTCACCGAGAATCAGGTCAACTACCTATACCGCCAGATGAGCACAAAGAAATACTGGCACAAAGAGCCCCTCGATGATGTCCTCACCATCACTCCGCCGGAAATCCTGCGTGATGCAGTCTACCTTCTGCTGGACAGTGGGCTTCTTACCAAGCTGTCTTTCATCAGCACATCCGCTTTTTCTGTAAAAGACCTGAAATATATCTGCGGCCTTCCTGACTCCTTTTTTTCTGAGATTGAGCAGCGCCGCAAGCCTGTTTTGCGCGTGGTCGGCGGGTAAGCCGCATAAAACCAAAGACCGCCCCCGCCGGGCACGGCCTTTTTGTTTCTTTTCATCGCTTTCTGTCTATTTCCGCAAGACTCTTGACACTCATACTTTAAAATGATATAAAAAAGCAAATGACGCTTCTTATATTGGGACAGGAGGCTTCTTCTATGCAATATGAATCTCTCTCCAAACTCAATTATAAATCACCGCATAAGTACGAATCAGCCTATCAGTATCGCTTCCAGGCACCGGACACAATCCGCCTCGACATCAAAATTCATGATATGCCCGCCTTTATCTATTGCCCTAAGGAACTTTGGCACAATATCATCGAAATCCATAAGGCAGATAAATCCATCCGCGCTTTCCGCCGCTCCCTTCCGGGCGTTGCCATTGACCAGTTCACCAACCGTTGCCTAGTGGACGAGATCGTCCTGACCAACGACATCGATGGTGTTAGCTCTACCCGCCGGGAAATCCATAAAGTTCTTGAAAAGCTGGAACAGAAAAATCCCGCCCCGCGCTTTCATGGCCTCGTTATGATGTACGCCATACTGGACCGTAAAGGCATCGACCTGCGCACCTGCCAGGATGTGCGCGCGCTTTATAATGAGCTTGTCCTGCCGGAAGTCATTGCCGAGGATCCGCACGACGCGCCGGACGGCAAGATTTTTCGCAAAGGCCCCGTCAGCGTGACCAGTCCAGCCCAGAAGGAACTACACCAGGGCCTTTTGCCAGAGAGCAACATCCAGTCCGCCATGCAGTATGTCCTGGACCTTATCCATGATGAAAGCATCGATCTGTTTATCCGTATCGCCGCAGCCCATTATCTGATCGGCTATATCCATCCATTCTATAATGGTAACGGACGTCTTTCCCGGTTCATCAGCAGCTACCTTCTCACACGGGAGCTTGACCCCCTCATTGCTTACCGGTTGTCCTATACCATCCGCGAGAATCTCAAAGGGTACTACAACGCCTTCAAGCTCTGCAATGATTCCCACAGCCGCGGCGACATCGCCCCTTTTATCATCTGGTTTTCGGAGATCGTTATGGAGGCCATTCACAAGCTCAACTCCGCCCTGCTTGAACGTTTCGCCGATCTGGAGCATTATCGCTCCATTATGCAATCGAACCCAAGCCTTTCTTCCAAGCAGATGAAAAATACGACGTACTGTGTCCTTCAGGCCGCTCTTTTTTCAGATCACGGTATCTCCACCGCCGAACTGATGCGGTATACAAAACTTTCCCGTTCCGCGCTGCGGGTACGTCTGAACCGGCTCGACAAAATGGGCATTCTTATCTCGCGTCGGTACGGTAAAGAGAAGTTTTATACGCTGGATATAAAGCATCTTTCAACCGCTTCATTTGCACAAAAATAAGGCCCCGTGCACGCACGGAGCCTCTAAAACCGAACGGTTTTTGTTCATCAGCAAGGGGAATTTCAGGTAGACAAGATGAAAGCTACATCTTTATTTTACCACACACCTGTGTTCCCCGCAACTCAAACACAGGAGGTACCATCATGGGCAAACGAACGTGCACGGCTGTCTGGCTCGAAAAATATGGCCGTTGGCAAATCAATGTGCAAAAAGACGGCAAGCGTAAAACCTTCAGTAGCTATAAGCCCGGCCGCGCCGGCCAGCGGGAAGCCAACGCCAAGGCAGACGCCTGGTTGGATGAAGGCATCGTCAGCACGTCCACCAAGGTGTCCAAGCTCTACGCCGACTGGCTGGATGATCTGTCCTGTACGGCCGGCACTTCCTACCTGACCGAGTGCCGGAAGTACGGAGAATACTATATTCTTCCTGTTTGCGGCTCGCTGCGCATTGGCGATCTCACCGAAGCCCACCTGCAAACCGTCCTCAACAAGGCATATAAGCAGGGCTGCTTGAAGAAGGAACGCCAGCGCAAACCGCTGGACCGTCCCCTCAGCAAAAAGACCCTGCAGGGCATCCGCTCTGTGGAACGGGCCTTTGTCAAGTGGTGCCGCCTGCACAAGTACACCACCCTTTTCCCCGAAAGTCTGTCTGTTCCCAAAGGTGCCCGCCTGGCTGGTAAGCAGATTCTCCAGCCTGATGCGCTGCGCATCCTTTTTTCCGTGGATACCCGCACCTGGCACGGCAAAACAATCTTTGATGATTTCATCTATGCCTATCGTTTCGCGGTGTCCACCGGTGTCCGCCCGGGCGAGCTGCTCGGCCTCTGGTATGGGGACATTAAGGGCAACACAGTCAACCTGCGCCGCTCCATCAACATACACGGCGAGACTACCCAGGGCAAGAATGAGAACGCGGTCCGCTCCTTCGACCTATGCGCCGACGCCCGCGCCGCCTACGAGGCTCAGGTGGACCTCCTGCGCGCCGCCGGGGTGCAGCTCAATTATAACACACCTCTCTTCCCCATCGGCTCTGAGCGCGCCCTTTACCGCCGCTGGCAGCACTACCAGCAGGCCAACGGCATCACCCCCGCCGTCAGCCTCTACGAGCTGCGGCACACCTTCGTCAGCATCAGCGCTGCCGCCATGACTGACGGCCAGCTCAAACTTCTGGTCGGCCATAGCCGCAACATGGACACACAGGGCATCTACGGCCACGAAGTCGAAGGCCGCCGCGCCCAGCTTGCACAGGCCACCACAGATGCTTTTGCTTTGGCCCACGGTTGAGTTTTACAAACACATTTTCAAACACACTTTTTTTATAACTTCCTTTTTACCTTTCCTAATACATTCATATCTTTTCCATTAAAACAACATAAAACCGCATTTTTCAGTATCTCATCATGTCCACAAAATAAAGTGTTTCTTGTTCGATTCCGATTACCCGCTCCA
>CALXWM010000069.1 GCA_944392425.1 uncultured Clostridia bacterium | reverse complement strand
GGAGAGATTAATTTATGGAAAATAACACAAAAGAATTATCTGAAAATAAGTCAGATAAAAGAAATAATGAAAAGAGGAGAAATTATAAAAGAACTTATAAAAAAACCGAAAAGAAAGGAGTAAACACAAAAATAGAAGAAAATTCACAAAATAATTATAGAAAAAATAAAAGTTTTATAGATTTAGGTTTTGAAGCTTTAGAACCAAAACATTTAAATACATTAGAACCAAAACATATTGGAAATACAGATAAAATGAATAACTTAGAAGAAATAGTAGAAACAAAAAAGCGTGAAAATAAAGATACTAGAATAGGAAAAAGAAATTATACAAAAAGAAGTACTAAATCAAAACTTGATTTTTCTTTTAAAAAGAGTAATTTAAAAATAATTGCTTTAGGTGGACTTGATGAAATTGGCAAAAATATCACAGTATTTGAATATGAAGATGAGATTGTATTAGTTGACTGTGGATTAGAGTTCCCAGAGGATGATATGCTTGGAGTTGACTTAGTAATTCCAGATGTAACATATCTAATAAAAAACAAAGACAAAATAAAAGGTTTAGTAATTACACACGGTCATGAAGACCACATAGGTGCTATACCATATGTCTTAAAACAAGTTAATATGCCTATTTATGCAACAAGATTAACTGTTAAACTAATTGAACATAAGTTAGAAGAACATCACATAAGAAATCAAGTTAAGGTAAATGTAGTAAATCAAGGTGAAACTGTTAACTTTGGTAAAATGCAAGTAGAATTTATTAGAAGTTCACATAGTATTCCAGATGCTGTAATGCTTGCTATTCATACTCCAGTAGGAACAGTGGTTCATACAGGTGACTTTAAAGTAGACTATACGCCAATAGATGGACAAGAAATGGACTTAGGACGTATAGCAGAAATAGGAAATAGAGGAGTTTTAGCTTTACTTTCAGATAGTACAAATGCTGAAAGAAAAGGATTTACAATGTCTGAAAAATCTATTGGACCAGTTTTTGATAACTTATTTGAAGGATGCAAAAAGAGAATAGTTGTAGCAACATTTGCTTCAAATGTTCATAGGGTTCAACAAATAGTTAACTCAGCCGTTAAATTTGGTAGAAAAATTGCCGTTTCAGGTAGAAGTATGATAAATATGATAGAGGCTGCAAGAGAATTAAATTACATCGATGCACCAGATGATCTATTTATTGATATAGATATGATAAAAAATTATACAGATGATCAATTAGTAATTATTACTACTGGTAGCCAAGGCGAAACAATGTCAGCATTAACTAGAATGGCAAATGGAGAGCACAAAAAAGTTACTATTACAGGAAATGACTTAGTAATCATTTCTGCAAACCCGATCCCAGGAAATGAAAAATCAGTATCAAAAGTTATAGACCAATTAATGAAAATTGGTGCAGAGGTTGTATATAGTGCTCTTGCTGATGTACACGTTTCTGGACACGCTTGCCAAGAAGAACAAAAATTAATCATGGCATTAGTAAAACCAAAATACTTCTTACCAATCCATGGTGAGTATAGACAACTAATGGCACATAGAGATACAGCAATAGAAATGGGAATACCCAAAGACAACATTTTCATAACAGGCAATGGTAGAGTTTTAGAATTAAATGAAAACGAAGCAAAATATACTGGAACAGTGCCATCAGGAAGAGTAATGGTTGATGGACTAGGTGTAGGTGACGTAGGAAGTATAGTATTAAGAGACAGACAACATTTATCTCAAGATGGATTAATAGTAATAGTTATGACAATGGATAATCAAACAGGTGAAATAGTAGCTGGACCAGATGTTATATCAAGAGGATTTGTATATGTACGTGAATCAGAAAACTTGATGGACGATGTAAAATCATTCATTAGGGAAGAAATACGTGACCTAGAAAATAAACATATAAGAGATTGGTCAACAATTAAATCTACATTAAAAGACGATGTTAGAGATTTCGTATTTGATAGAACAAAGAGAAATCCAATGATATTACCAATTATAATGGAAATGTAATTTGAAAAAGGAGGTCATTATGGATTACAAAGATTTAGCAAATTTAATTTTTCCAAATGCAAAGGATATTTCATATTATGAAGAAAAATATCCTGCAAGAAACTTGCCGGAAGGAGCAGTTGTTTCTAGATTTGCACCAAGCCCAACAGGATTCGTGCATATTGGTGGGCTTTATCAAGCATTGGTTGCAAAAGAAATGACTAAAAAAACTGATGGTGTATTTTTTTTAAGAGTTGAAGATACAGACCAAAAAAGAGAAGTTGAAAATGGTGTTACAGGTATAGTAAATTCTCTAAAAGATTTCGATATTTTACCTGATGAAGGTATGACTTCTGAAACCGAGGAAAAAGGTAATTATGGTCCATATAAACAATCTGAAAGAAAAGATATTTATCAAGCTTTTGCAAAATATTTACTAGAACAAGGAAAAGCATATCCTTGTTTTTGCACACCAGAAGATTTAGATGCAATAAGAAAAAAGCAAGAAGGTGCAAAAGTTAGAACAGGATATTATGGTGTATGGGCAAAATGTAGAAATTTAACT
>CALXWM010000068.1 GCA_944392425.1 uncultured Clostridia bacterium | reverse complement strand
AACTATAAAAGTACCAACGAAATCTTAAGTGAAATATGTGCATAATAAACCGGAAATTTATTATTGCCATTTATAAAAATAAAAAAATTAATAAAAACACCTTGACAAGCCCTTGCTAAAAGCTGTATAATAATAAAAGTATATAAATGTACGGAAATAAAATCTAGAGGGCTAATAGATGATAAATTCGTTAATTATTAAATAACTGAAAATAGTAAGAAGGGTAAAATCGACTTGTTCTGTCGGTTTACCTTTCTTTTGCCTTCTATAATTTTATTTATGTAAATTGCTTAAAAAGAGGAATTGAATATACAGGGCATATAAGTATTTTGACTAGAGAGCAGGAGCCGGAACACCTATAAAGCAGTATATTGCAAGAAGGACTTTTTAAGCAAAATGTACGCAAAAGTTTTGTTCATTTCTGCTTTTACATTTTTATAGCTTATTATTTTGCAAAATGAGATAACAATATTTATGTTTCAAAATAAATTAAGCTTAGCCCATTAAAAAATGTAAAAGTAATTAATTCTACAAATCAGCAAAACAAAAAGTCTGCTTAAATTTATTTAGGGGGGATTACCTTTGGTAAAAGTTAAAGACGTAAAACATGAAAAAACCACAAGAAAATCTTTTTCAAAAATAGGCGATTTTATAGAAATGCCTAATTTAATCAAAGTACAAAAAGATTCTTATGATTGGTTTATTAACGAAGGATTAGGAGAAGTTCTAAAAGATGTTTCTCCAATAGTAGACTATTCAGACAAATTAGTTCTAGAATTCCTAGACTATCGTATGGATGAACACCCAAAATACACAGTAGAAGAAGCCAAAGAAAGAGATGCTACATATTCAACAAAATTACACGTAAAAGTTAGATTATTTAACCGTGAAACAGGAGAAATTAAAGAACAGGAAATTTATCTTGGTGACTTTCCACTTATGACAGACACAGGAACATTTGTTATAAATGGTGCAGAAAGAGTTGTAGTAAGCCAGTTAGTTCGTTCTCCAAGTTGTTATTATGCATACACAATGGATACAAAAACAGGTAAAAAATTATTTACTTCAACAGTTATGCCTTTAAGAGGTGCATGGCTTGAATATGAAACAGATAACAACGATGTATTCTATGTTAGAGTAGATAGAACTAGAAAAATACCTGTAACTACTCTTTTAAGAGCAATAGGTTTTGAAAAAGATGAACAAATATTAGCCTTATTCGGAGAAGAACCACTATTAAAGGCAACTTTAGATAGAGACCCTATCAAAAAGCCAGATGAAGCTCTTATAGAAATATACAGAAAATTAAGACCTGGTGAATTACCTACAGTAGATGCAGCTAGAACATTATTCGATAGATTATTCTTTGATCCAAAAAGATATGACCTAGCAAAAGTAGGAAGACACAAATTCAATGGCAAATTAAGCCTTGCAGAAAGAATTACTGGAGGAATTGCTTATGATACAATTTCAGACAGTGAAACTGGTGAAATATTTGTAGAAAAAGATAATGTTATATCAGCAGATGTAGCAAAACAAATTCAAAACTCAGGTATAAACTCAGTTAATCTAAAAGTAGGAGACGCCAAAGTTACAGTTATAGGTAACGGAACAGTTGATATAAATAACTTTGTTTCAGTAGATTTAAGCGATTTACATATAAAAGAACTAGTAAATTACCAAGTTTTAAAATCTATACTAGATACAACAGAAGAATCAAAATTACATGATGTTATAAAAGAAAGAATGTCAGAATTAGTACCAAAAAATATCACTAACGAAGACATTGTTGCATCAATAAGCTATTTACTTAACCTATATCATGGATTAGGAAAAATAGATGATATAGACCATTTAGGAAATAGACGTATAAGATGCGTTGGTGAACTTTTACAAAATCAATTTAGAATTGGTTTAGCAAGACTAGAAAGAACTGTAAGAGACAGAATGACAGTTCAAGACCTAGATTCAATTACACCACAAGCATTAATCAACACAAAACCTATATCATCATCAATTAGAGAATTCTTCGGAAGCTCACAATTATCACAATTTATGGATCAAACAAACCCACTTTCAGAGCTTACACATAAAAGAAGAATTTCAGCATTAGGACCTGGAGGTTTAACTAGAGAAAGAGCAGGCTTCGAAGTTAGAGATATTCACTATACTCACTATGGAAGACTATGCCCTGTTGAATCACCAGAAGGGCCAAACATTGGTCTTATATCAGCACTTTCTTCATTTGCAAGAATTAATGAATATGGATTTATAGAAGCTCCATACAGAAAAATAGACAAAGAAACTGGAAAACTAACTGACCAAGTTGATTATTTAACAGCTGACCAAGAAGATAAATACATAATAGCTCAAGCTTCAGAACCAGTAGATAGTGAAGGTAAATTTGTAAATGACAGAATAAAAGTAAGACAAGTAACTGAAATTAAAGAAGTTCCAAAGAATATGGTAGACTATGTTGAAATATCTCCAAAAGAACTTGTATCAGTTGCTGCAGCAATGATTCCATTCTTAGAGCACGACGACGTAAAACGTTCTCTAATGGGTTCAAACATGCAACGTCAAGCTGTGCCTCTAATAAAACCAGAAGCTCCAATAGTTGGAACAGGTATGGAATACAGAGCAGCAAAAGACTCTGGAATAACAGTTTCAGCTAGAGAAGATGGTATAGTAGAAAAGGTTACTGGTGACGAAATTCAAATCAGAAACAAAAATAATGAATTAGATAGATATAAACTATTAAAATTCAAGAGAACAAATGGTGGTACATGTATAAACCAAAGGCCAATAGTAGCTGTTGGTGAAAAGGTTAAAAAAGGTGAAACAATAGCAGATGGACCATCAACAGAAAACGGAGAAATGGCACTTGGAAGAAACGTGCTTATAGCTTTCTCAACATGGGAAGGTTACAACTTCGAGGATGCTGTACTTATTAGTGAAAGACTAGTTAAAGATGATGTATACACATCAATTCATATAGAAGAATATGATTGCGAATGTCGTGATACAAAACTTGGACCAGAAGAAATCACAAGAGATATACCAAACGTTGGTGAAGACAGCTTAAAAGACTTAGACGAAGATGGTATTATAAGAATAGGTGCAGAAGTTAGACCAGGTGACATCTTAGTAGGCAAAGTTACTCCAAAAGGAGAAACAGAACTTACAGCAGAAGAAAGATTACTTCGTGCAATCTTTGGAGAAAAGTCAAGAGAAGTTAGAGATACATCATTAAGAGTTCCACATGGAGAAGCCGGAACAATAGTTGATGTAAAAATATTTACTAGAGAAAATTCAGACGAATTAGGACCTGGAGTAAATCAAGTAATTAGATGTTACATCGCTACAAAGAGAAAAATATCAGTTGGTGATAAAATGTCTGGACGTCATGGTAACAAAGGTGTTATTTCAAGAATATTACCAGAAGAAGATATGCCATTCCTACCAGATGGAACACCAGTAGATATAGTATTAAACCCAATGGGTGTACCTTCTCGTATGAACTTAGGACAGGTGCTTGAAGTTCACTTGGGTATGGCTGCAAGAGCCCTTGGATGGAAAGTTGAAACACCAGTATTTGATGGTGCTAAAGACAAAGAAATTGAAGAGTTACTTGAAGAAGCAGGATTATCTAAAGATGGCAAAACAACAATTTATGATGGTAGAACAGGTGACGCATTTGACCATCCTGTAACAGTTGGTGTTATGTATATGTTAAAATTACACCACTTAGTAGATGATAAAATTCACGCTCGTTCAACTGGACCATACTCATTAGTTACTCAACAACCACTTGGTGGTAAAGCACAATTTGGTGGACAAAGATTTGGTGAAATGGAAGTTTGGGCATTAGAAGCTTATGGTGCAGCTTACACATTACAAGAAATGATTACAACAAAATCAGATGATATTGTAGGACGTGTAAAAACATATGAAGCAATAGTAAAAGGCGAAGACATTCCAAAACCAGGAGTACCAGAAGGATTCAAAGTATTGGTTAAAGAATTACAATCATTAGGACTAGACATTAGACTATATTCAGACAAAGATACAGAAATTGAACTAAAAGAAGATATAGAAGATGGTGTAGACTTTAATGTTGTAAATAATGATACAAAGCCAAATGAAGAAACTGTTCTTGACGAAAATGAATTACAAGACGGCTATACAGAAACTGATGAGGACTCAGAAGACAGTGATAGCTTATTTGAAGATTTATCAGATGAATCAGATGATGGCCTAATCTCAGACGATTATATGAATGAAGATTTAGACGATAGCTATGATGATTCATATGATGATGGGAATTATGATGAGTAATTAATTATTAAAGACTTATTGATTAAATATATAGTTACTATTTACAGCTTATATAATTTGTTTAAACTTCAATACACATTCTTTCACATTTCACTTCGCGGTTCGTTCGTGCAAGCCTCACTCAGCGCTCGCACGTTGCGCTCCGCTCCTACGTCGCCTGCGCTCACTTGAAATGTTCAAGAACATATATTGAAGCTAAGAATAAAAACCATAGCTGTAAATAGTAACAAAATGGATTCCAATTAAAATAAAAAATATTATTTAACTGAATAGCTTTTAAAGTTTTAAAGTATTACAAAATTAATTGAACAGCGGTGTATGTACTTTGAAAACAATGAAAGCACCCAAATAAAATAAAGGGAGGCCAAATAAGTGGACGAATTAGAATCTTTAAGCAAAATTAAAATAGGATTAGCATCAGATGAAAAAATAAGAGAATGGTCTAAAGGTGAAGTTAAAAAGCCAGAAACCATTAATTATAGAACACTTAAGCCAGAAAAAGATGGTCTATTCTGCGAAAGAATATTTGGACCAGTAAAAGACTGGGAATGCCACTGTGGTAAATATAAAAGAATCAGATACAAAGGTGTTGTATGTGATAGATGTGGTGTTGAAGTAACAAAATCAAAAGTAAGAAGAGAAAGAATGGGACACATTGAGCTTGCTGCTCCTGTAGCACATATTTGGTATTTCAAAGGTATACCAAATAGAATAGCTTTAATGCTTGATGTATCACCAAGAGCCGTAGAAAAAGTTGTATATTTTGCATCATATATTGTAACAGATAAAGGAACTTCAAATTTAGATAAATGTCAAATTCTAAGTGAAAAAGAATACCACGAAGCAGAAGAAAAATATGGTGTGGGATCATTTAAGGCAGAAATGGGAGCAGAAGCTCTAAGAAAATTATTAGAAGAAATTGATGTAGAAAAATTAGCAGAAAAACTACAAAAAGAATTAGTAAAAGCTAG
>CALXWM010000067.1 GCA_944392425.1 uncultured Clostridia bacterium | reverse complement strand
GCAGGACGTGAATCTGCAATAAGAGCTTTACAAACAGCAGGATTAGAAATTACATCAATCAAAGATGTAACACCAATCCCACATAATGGTTGTAGACCACCAAAAAGAAGAAGAGTTTAATTCTAAAAAGGAGGAAATAAAATGTCAAGATATAAGGACGAACAGTGCCGTATATGCCGTAGAGAAGGACAAAAATTATTCCTTAAAGGCGAAAGATGTTATTCAGACAAATGTAGCATAAGCAGAAGAAACTATGCTCCAGGACAAAATGGTCAAAAGAAATCAAAATTATCTGAATACGGTACACAATTAAGAGAAAAACAAAAAACAAAGTCATTCTATGGTGTTGGAGAAAAACAATTCAGAAAATACTTTGAAATGGCATCTAATACAAAAGGTAAAACAGGTGAAGTTTTACTACAATTACTAGAAAGCAGACTAGACAACGTAGTATACAGACTAGGTTTTGCTAGTTCAAGAACACAAGCAAGAATGCTTGTAACACATGGAGCTTTTGATGTAAATGGAAAGAAAGTTAATATTCCATCATACATTGTAAAAGCCGGAGATGTAATCTCTGTAAGAGAAATTAAAAGAGATAATGGAACAATTAAACAAGCACTTGAATCAAACGCTTCAAGACCAGTTCCAACATGGCTAGAAAAAGATAGCGAAAAATTAAGCGGTAAAGTAGTCAGATTAGCTGATAGAGAAGATGTAGATCTACCAGTTGAAGAGCATTTAATAGTAGAGCTTTACTCTAAATAATGAGTTTTTAATTAGTATAATAAGATCTAAATTTATAGGTAGTACCTGTAAAGCCTATTAATACTAGAATTTATAAAAGAGAGGTAATCTCAAATTATTAGGAGGTAAAAATGATAGAATTCGAAAAGCCAAATATTAAATGTTTGGAGATAGATGATGAAAAAAAATATGCAAAATTTGTATGTGAGCCACTAGAGCGTGGTTATGGTATCACTATCGGAAATTCTTTAAGAAGAATACTACTTTCATCATTACCAGGATGTGCAATAAAGAGTGTTAAAATTGACGGTGCTCAACACGAATTCACTACAATACCAAATGTAGTAGAGGATGTTCCTGAAATAGTTTTAAACCTAAAAATGGTTAGAATAAAAATGGATAAAAACGAAGAAAAAACACTTAGAATTAATTTCGAAGGTGAAGGAGAAGTTAAAGCAGGAGACATCATTACTGATGGTACAGTAGAAGTATTAAATCCAGACTTACATATAGCAACAGTTTCAAAAGGCGGAAAACTAAATATGGAAATGGTTGCAGATATGGGTAGAGGATACAATACTGCAGAAAAGAATAAAACACAAAATCAACCAATTGGAGTAATAGCAATAGATTCTATCTATTCACCAGTTAAAAAAGTAAACTACTCAGTAGAAAATACTAGAGTTGGTCAAATGGTTGACTATGATAAACTAACAATAGAATTATGGACAGATGGAAGCTTAGAGCCATATGAAGCATTAAGTTTAGCTGCAAAAGTTCTAACAGAACATTTAAAACTATTCGTAGATTTATCAGAAACAGCAAAAAATACTCAAATAATGATTGAAAAAGAAGAAAATAAGAAAGAAAAAATCTTGGAAATGCCTATTGAAGAACTTGAATTATCTGTAAGATCATTCAACTGCTTAAAGAGATCAGGAATATCAACAGTTGGAGATTTAGCTAATAAAACAGAAACAGATATGATGAAAGTTAAAAACTTAGGTAAAAAATCATTAGAAGAAGTAATTGCAAAATTACATGACTTAGGCTTAGATTTAGCTAAAGAAGAAGAATAAGCAAGTAGATAGATTCATAATCTTCTAAAACGAAGGTTATGAAATGTAACCAAGAATAGGAGGAAGTTAAAATGGCAAATAGAAAATTAGGAAAAACTACTGACATTAGACTAGCAATGCTAAAAAACTTGTCAACAGACCTAATTTGGCATGAGCAAATACAAACAACTGAAGCTAGAGCTAAAGAAGTTAAAGCTATAGTAGATAGCTTAATAGCACTTGCTGTTAAAGAAAAAGACAACTTTGAAGAAGTTGAAGTAAAAGTTGTTAAAGCAAAACGTGACAGCAAAGGAAATAAAGAAACTGAATTAGTAAAAAGCAAAAATGGAAAAGAATTCCTAAAAGTTGTTAAAGAAGAAAAGATGGAAAAAAGACAAAAAGACAAGCCATCAAGATTAAATGCTAGAAGAAAAATGATGACAAAATTAAATAAAGTAAAAGATAATGAAGGTACTCCAATAGACTTAACAGATAAATTATTTAATGTAATTGCACCAAGATATACAGGTAGAGTTGGTGGATATACACAAATAATAAAATTAGGTCAACGTAGAGGAGATGCTGCAGAAACAGTTATCTTAAAATTAGTTTAATATAAAAAATAGGTATGCAAAAATGCATGCTTATTTTTTTTACAAAAATATCTTGACATCGCAAACAAATGTATGTATAATATATACGAACAAAAGTTCAGGAGGTAAAATTATGATAACAACTCTACATATTAAAAATATAGGAATAATAGATGATTTAAGCATAGAGCTAGGAGAAGGCTTTAATGTACTTACTGGTGAAACAGGTGCAGGTAAAACTTTAATAATAGACTCTATTAATATAATATGTGGAGGAAGATTCTCAAAAGAAATGATAAGAAGAGGCGAGGATTATTCTTTTGTTGAGCTAAATTTATATTTACCAAACAATGATTTAGCAATAGAAAATAATATAATAGTAAGTAGAGAAATCCATTCAAATGGTAGAAATTCTTGCAAAATAAATGGTAGATTAGTAACTTTGACAGAGCTTAAAGATTTTATGAGCAATATAATAGACATACATGGTCAAAATGACAATCAAAAAATATTAAATCCAAAGCATCATATAAAATATCTAGACAACTTTATAGGTAAAGATTTACTTCAAGTAAAAGATGAATATAAAGAATTATATAATAAAAGACAAGATATAAAAAAGAAATTAAAAGCTAACCTAGGAGATGACAAAGAAAAGCAAAGACAATTAAGCCTTTTGCAATATGAATTCGATGAAATAGAAAACGCAGAGTTAAAATCAGGTGAAGAAGAAGAACTAGAAGAAAAAAGAAAGTTCTTCATGAATTCAGAAAAGATAGGCAAAAGCTTAAATCAAGCAGATATATCACTTGGTGAAGGCGCAATAGATAAAATCAATGAAGCAATAAGAGCAATAGAAAAAATAAGTGATTTAGATAAAAAGTATGATGACACATTAAATAATCTAAAAGGCATTTATTATGAAGTGCAAGAACTTTCAAGAGATATATCTTCACTTAATTCAGATATGTATTTTGATGAAAATGAAAGAAATGAAGTTGAAGAAAGACTAGATTTAATCTATTCTTTAAAAAGAAAGTATGGGAACAGTGTAGAAGAAATACTAGAATATAAAGATAAGACAGAAAAAGAAATAGACAGAATAAATAATTTAGATGAATATAATAACAAATTAAAACAAGATCTGGCACAAGTGGAAAGCAAAATGCAAAATTTGGCAGATAAAATGCATGAAATTAGAACAGCAAATGCTAAAATATTAGATAGCAAAATAAACAAAGAATTAGCAGACTTAGAAATGCCTAATAGTACATTTATAACACACATAAAACCAGTAGATTTTGGCAAAAATGGTACAGACGAAGTAGAATATTATATTTCAACTAATATTGGTGAAAGTGAAAAAGAATTGGCTAAAATAGCATCTGGTGGAGAAATGTCTAGAATAATGCTTGCAATAAAAACGGTTCTTGCCAATACAGACAGCACACCAGTACTTATATTTGATGAAATTGATACAGGTATTAGTGGAAAAGCTGCAAAATCTGTTGGTGAAAAGCTTAAACTAATAGGAAAAAGTCATCAAGTATTATGCATTACACATCAACCAAGCATTTGTGCTAAAGGTGATGAAAACTTTTATATAAGTAAAATATCTAAAGAGGGTAGAACATTCACTCAAATTAAAAAGCTAAATGAAGATGAGGTAATTAATGAAGTTGCTAGAATATCTAATGGTGAAATAACTGAAACTGCAAGAATGCATGCAATAGAATTAAGAAAATCAGCATAGACTGTTGACATAAATTAAAACAAATGGTATAATAAAAACATGTGCTGGTCATTTATATGACTACAAATACATTTCAGTTTCGGTCAGTTCCATCTCACATCGTGTTTGCTTGCATATAACTAAACTAACCGCCTCCAAAGTAAAGCTGAAATGTATAAGCACTACAAAGTCTCTGATATTTGTGTCACAAAAAATTGACACCGCCATTATTATGGCATTTTCATCCCAAATGTTTTTGCTAGATAGCGAACTCGGGTTGAGACTTTGGGAGACCCCTCTCTTGAGGGGTCTTTTGTTTATAATATAGGAAAAATCAAGTTTTCATATTTAATAAAGAAAATCTTCACAAACTATTTACATTTAAAAAGGTTTACAAAAAGTGGAATATAAGGTATAATAATAACGTAATTAAAAAGAGAATATATATGTAAAAACTAAGAATTTTGTAAGCTATATATTTAATTATAAGTATAAAATTTTATAGTTTAAGAAAGGACTGAATATTATGGAAGAAAATCAAGAATTAGATATGGATCATTTAATGCAAGTAAGAAGAGAAAAATTAGATAAATTAAGAGCAGAAGGAAAAGATCCATTTCAAATAACAAAGTTTAATAGAACACATACAACAAAACAAATAATAGATAACTATGATGAACTAGAAGGCAAAGACGTAACCATAGCAGGAAGACTAATGGCTAAAAGAATAATGGGTAAAGCTTCTTTTTGTCATATTCAAGATGGTGAAGGAAAAATCCAAAGTTATGTTAGTATAAATGACTTAGGAGAAGAAAGCTATAAACAATTCAAAGAAGATGACATCGGAGACATTATAGGAATAACAGGTTTTGTATTTAAAACACGTACAGGTGAAATATCTATTCATGCAAAAGAAGTTACATTACTTACAAAATCTTTAAAACCATTACCAGAAAAATTCCATGGCTTAAAGGATACAGATTTAAGATACAGACAAAGATATGTAGACTTAATAGTTAATCCAGAAGTTAAAGATACGTTCATCAAAAGAAGTATGATAATAAAAGAATTAAGGAACATACTTGATGAAAAAGGCTATTTAGAGGTTGAAACACCTATACTAAATAATCTAATCACAGGTGACTCAGCAAGACCATTTGAAACACATCATAACACATTAGATATAGATATGTACCTAAGAATAGCACCAGAGCTTAACTTAAAAAGATTAATAGTTGGTGGATTTGATAAAGTTTATGAAGTATGCAAAAACTTCAGAAATGAAGGAATGGATATTAAGCATAATCCTGAATTCACAAATGTTGAACTATACGCAGCATATGAAGATTACAACGATATGATGGATATTACAGAAGAAATAATTACAAGACTATGTATGAAAGTAAATGGAACTTTACAAATAAATTATCAAGGATTAGATCTAGACTTGTCTACACCTTGGAAAAGAATTTCAATGATTGATGCAATAAAAGAAGTTACAGGAATAGACTTTAATGAAGTCAAAACTGACGAAGAAGCAAGAAAACTTGCTAATGAAAAAGGTGTAGAATTAGAAGAAGGAAAAACAACAAGAGGACATATAATAAACGAATTCTTCGAAACATTTGTAGAAGAAACACTAATTCAACCAACATTTATAATGGATTATCCAGTTGAAGTATCTCCACTTACAAAAAGAAAGAAAGATAATCCAAGCTTAACAGAAAGATTTGAAGTATTTATTGGTGGAAGAGAATATGGAAATGCTTATTCAGAATTAAATGACCCAATAGACCAATATGAAAGATTAAAGAAACAAGCAGAAGCTAGAGCAAATGGTGATGAAGAAGCGGGCATGATGGACGAAGACTTTGTAAATGCACTAGAAATTGGCCTTCCACCTACAGGTGGCTTAGGAATAGGTTTAGATAGATTAATAATGCTACTTACAAATTCAGCATCAATTAGAGATGTATTGCTATTCCCAACAATGAAACCACTAAATTAGGGCTCAATCAAGTAAATATATAATCTTCTACATAAAACAAAATAAAATCATGAAAAATTTTATTGACATCTAAAAAAAATATTGATATTATTTTATTATAAAAATAAAGAAAGGGGAAGTTTTATGAAAATAATTAAAAGATTAGGCTTAATTATTGCAGTTGTACTTATGGCTTTAGCAATAAATAATGCTGTAAAAGCTACTGATAATACAGTAGAAGAAAAAGTATCAGACACG
>CALXWM010000066.1 GCA_944392425.1 uncultured Clostridia bacterium | reverse complement strand
ATTGGTGTTACATCTTTGATTGATGTAATTTCTAATCCTGCTGTTTGTAAAGCTCTTATTGCAGATTCACGTCCTGCCCCTGGGCCTTTAACAAATACTTCTACTGTTTTTAGTCCATGTTCCATTGCTGCTTTTGCTGCTGTTTCAGCAACTTCTCCAGCTGCAAATGGTGTACTTTTTCTTGAACCTTTGAATCCTAGTCCTCCAGCACTTGCCCAAGATATTGTATTACCTTGAACGTCTGAAATTGTAACTATTGTATTATTAAAACTAGAATGAATATGTGCTTTTCCACTTTCAATGTTTTTGCTTACTCTTCTTCTAGTTGTAACTTTTTTTGCTGACTTTGTAGCCATTATTTTTCTCCTTTCACAATATTTACTTTATTGTTTTATAATACTTGTTTTATTTTAGCTTAATGCTTTTTAATTAATAAGCTAAATTTTGTTCGTCATTTTAGTTTACTATTTTGCTGCTTTGCTCTTGCTAACCAATTTTCTTGGTCCTTTTCTTGTACGAGCATTTGTTTTTGTTCTTTGTCCTCTAACTGGTAAACCTTTTCTATGTCTTGTTCCTCTGTAGCAACCCATTTCAACAAGTTGTTTTATGTTTAAAGCTACTTCTCTTCTTAAATCACCTTCAACAGTGTATCCATCCATAGCTTTTCTTATTGCTTGTTCTTGTTCTGCTGTTAAGTCTTTAACTCTAGTATCTGGGTTTACTCCAGCTTCTTTTAGTATTTTTTGAGAACTTTTTAAACCTATACCATAAATGTATGTTAGTCCTATTTCTACCCTTTTTTCTTTAGGTAAATCAACTCCTGCTAAACGAGCCATATTTGCACCTCTTTCTTAAAATTTTGTATTGTTTGTTTATTTTTTGTTCTAAAGGTGAAATGCATTAAATACTTTGATATAAATATACTTAGAAAGGTTTTTGCACATTTATATCAACCTATTTAATCTTTAGAAAAAAATAAGCATATATATAAACACAAATCTAAAATCAGCCGCTTGCTAGATTTGTGTTAATACCTAGATAAATATAAAATTAACCTTGTCTTTGTTTATGCTTTGGATTTTCGCATATAACTCTTATTACACCTTTTCTTTTGATTACTTTGCACTTATCGCACATTTTCTTTACAGATGGTCTTACCTTCATTTTGAACACCTCCTATTTGTTTCTATACTATTTAGCTCTCCAAGTTATTCTTCCTTTTGTTAAGTCATATGGTGATAATTCTACTTTAACTTTGTCTCCTGGTAATATCTTGATATAGTTCATTCTTAATTTACCAGAAATATGAGCTAGAATTTCATGTCCATTTTCTAATTTTACTTTAAATAAAGTGTTAGGTAATGCTTCTGAAACAACACCTTCAACTTCAATAACATCTTCTTTAGACAAAATTTATTCCCCCTATATAATTTAAAATAAAATGATAAAGATTTTAATAAGTTTAAAATATGTATTTATCAGTCTTTATGTCATTTTATTCATTTATAAGTTTACATATTGAAAAACTATAAGACAGTTTTCCACAATAGCTATTATATTATATAATATTTTTATACTAATGTCAAGATTTCTGGCTCTTTTTCTGTAATTAAAATTGTATTTTCATAATGTGCGGACAAGCTTTCATCTACTGTCCATATTGACCAGCCATCATCGCCTTCGCAAATTTCTGGTGAGCCTGCTACAACCATTGGCTCAATTGCTAGAGTCATGCCAGGTTCAAGTCTTATACCTTTGCCTGCTTTACCGTAGTTTGGAATTCCCGGGTCTTCGTGCATTTCTCTACCTATGCCATGTCCTTGAAATTCTTTTATAACGTCAAATCCATTTGCTTGTACAAATTCTCCTATTGCATGACTTATGTCACCTAATCTATTACCTTTTTTAGCATATTTTATGCCTTCAAAAAAAGCTTGTTTTGTAACCTCTATAAGCCTTTTTGCTTCTTCTGATACTTCTCCAACACAATATGATCTTGCGCAATCACCATTAAATCCATCTTTGTAAGCAACTAAGTCAACACTTATAATGTCTCCTTCTCTTAAAATTGTATGTTTTGATGGTATTCCGTGAATGATATTGTCGTTTATTGATGCACAAATAGATGCAGGAAAATCTGGAACTCCTTTCATACCGCTCGGATAGCCTTTTTCTGCTGGTATTGCTCCGTTTTCTTTCATTGTAGTTTCAGCTATTCTATCTAGCTCCCAAGTAGAAACACCTGGCTTTATAGCTCTTTCTATTGCTTTTTGTGCCAAGTTTGCTATTCTACAGGCTTCTCTCATCTTTTCTATTTCATTTTTTGATTTAATATATACCATTTTTTTGCCTTTCCAATTCTAATATCTTTGATTTTATTTTCTAGTATTTATCCTTTTTACTGCTTCGCTTGTTGTATCTTCTTTAGTTGTTTCTGAGTATATATTTATTTTTATTGATTCTAATAATCCTTTATTTGTATAATACTCAATTAATGGTTCTGTATTTTGATGATATACATCTAATCTTTCTTTTATTGTTTCTGGATTATCATCTTTTCTCTTAGTAAGTGGTGAGCCACATTTATCACATATACCTTCTACTTTTGGAGGCATAAATACTGTATTATATGATGCTCCACATTCTTTATTAGAACAAATTACTCTACTTGATGTTCTTGTAATAATATCTTTATCTGGAACATCTAAGTTTATTACTGCTGTTATCTTTTTACCTTTAGATTCTAAATATTTATCTAAAGCTTCTGCTTGTGGTATAGTTCTTGGGAATCCATCTAATAAAACATTTTCAAGTTTATCTAGTTTTCCTTCTACCATAGCTATTGTTACTTCATCTGGTACTAAATTTCCTTTTGAAATATATTCTTCAGCTTTTTTACCAAGTTCTGTTTGTCTTTTCATTTCATCTCTGAAAATATCTCCTGTTGCTAAATGTACTAAATTAAATTTATCACATATTTCATTTCCTATTGTTCCTTTTCCGCTTCCTGGAGCGCCTAACATTATAATATACATATTTTTTCCTTTCTTTTTACGTTTTGAACGGTCCTTTTCGTAAAATTTTTATATTTGCGAGCTACAATATACATTCTCTCCTATTTTGCTGCGCGGGTCGCTACTCGCTCCAGCTTGCACGTCTCGCTCCGCTCCTACGTCGCCTACGCTCATCTAAAATATCGAGAAGTATATTGCTGACTTTTATTTTTATATTTTACGAAAAGGTCCGTTCCCATCGTAAAATCTCGTGTTTTTTGCCGTATATATTTTAGTACATTTTCTTTTGATTGTCAATAAAAAAAAGAACTTTAGGATTTGCCCCAAAGTTCAAATTATAGTTTATTCTAAGAAACCTTTGTAATGTCTCATTACTAATTGTGATTGTAATTGTTGACTTAGTTCTATTGCAACACCAACAACAATTAATATTGATGTTCCACCAAATGCTGTATTAAATCCTGTGAATCTTGTTAGCATTGGTAGTATAGCTATTGCTGCTAAGAATAATCCACCAAATAATACTACTTTTGATAATACTGATGATAAGTAGTCAGCAGTTGGTTTTCCGGCTCTAATGCCTGGAATGAATCCACCATTTTGTTTTATGTTGTTTGCAACTTCTGCTGGATTAAATGTTGCATAAGTATAGAAATAAGTAAATCCTACAATTAACAATAAGTATATAATAGCATTTATTATTGTATATTGCCATCCAACACTTGATGATGATGTTGCTATTGATAGATTGTATATTACTCTCCAGAAACCTGTTTGAGTTTCTATATCACTTACAAATAGTTGTATTATCATTGCTGGGAATGTCATAAATGATGAAGCAAATATTATTGGCATAACACTTGCCATTGCTGGCTTAATTGGAATATGTGTATTTTGAGCTCCAACCATTCTTCTTCCAACAACTTTTTTAGAATATTGTACCGGTATTCTTCTTTCTGCTAATTGTACAAATACTACTCCTGTTATAAGTACAAGTACACCTATTAAAATTCCTATAGCAGTTAAAAGTCCTGTTGTGCTAAACTGTCCATCTACAATTATTCCACTTGCTACTGCAACAACTGCACTTGGTAATGATGATACTATACCTGCAAATATTAGCATTGATATACCATTACCAATACCTTTTGATGTGATTTTATCTCCTAACCACATAAGTAGTGATGTTCCAGCCATTAATGAAACTACTACAATTACTCCTGTTAAAGCACTTTCATCTACGAATATTCCTGAAGATCTGTATGATAGATATATACCTAATCCTTCTATTAAAGCAAGAATTAATGTGATTATTTTTGTATATCTATCAATTTTCTTTCTTCCTTCTTCTCCACCCTCTTTAGTTAATCTTTCTAAAGCAGGTATAATCATTCCTAGTAATTGAATTACTATTGATGCTGTAATGTATGGCGTTATAGACATTGCAAATATTGATAATCTTGAGAAAGCACCACCAGATATCATATTTATCATACCTGTAACACTATTTGAATATGCATCCATTGAAGATTCTAATGTTACTATATCAACACCTGGTATTGTTATGTAGCAACCTAATCTAAAGATTACTAATAACAATAGTGTATATAATATTTTCTTTCTTATTTCAGGAGTTTTAAAAGCGTTTTTAATTGTCTTTAGCAAGCTATATCACCTCTGCCTTTCCGCCTAAAGCTTCGATTTGTTCTTTAGCAGATTTAGTGAATCTTACAGCTTTGACATTTAATTTTTTGTCAAGTTTTCCAGTTGCTATAACAACTATTCCGTCATTTTCTTTGCTTATTATTTTATCTTTTATTAAGCTTTCAGCTGTAACATCTGTTACTGTAGATTTGTTAAGCATTGTTAATGTTACTTCTGTATAATTTTTAGCAAATTTGTTTGTGAATCCTCTCTTTGGTAATCTTCTATATAATGGTGTTTGACCACCTTCAAATCCACGTCTAACTCCTCCGCCAGATCTTGCTTTTTGACCTTTATGTCCTCTACCAGATGTTTTTCCAAGGCCTGAACCCATTCCACGTCCGACTCTTGTTTTTGCTGTTTTTGCTTGTGCTGGTTTTAATTCGTCTAATTTCATATGGATTACACCTCCTTAATTTATTATTAAGTTATAAATATTCTTTCATATTATGACTTTGTTTGTCAATACTTAAAAGTGTAGAATTATATAATTGTTTTAATTACATAATGTCTTCTACTTTCTTTCCTCTTTTTTTAGCTACTTGTTCAATAGTTTGCATGCTCTTTAATCCTTCTATTGTTGCATATACAACATTTCTTGGATTGTTTGTTCCTAGAACTTTAGTTCTAACATCTCTGTATCCTGCAAGTTCTAGTACTGGTCTTACACTACCTCCAGTAATAAGTCCTGTACCTTCTGTAGCTGGTTTAAGCATTACGCTTGCACTACCGAATTTTCCTATATATTCATGAGGTACTGTTGTTCCTACTATTGGAACTTCTACTAAATTTTTCTTAGCATCTTCGATTGCTTTTTTGATAGCATCTGGAACTTCAGCTGCTTTTCCATTTCCTACGCCTACTTTTCCTTTTCCATCTCCAACAACAACTACTGCGCTAAATCTGAAAGTTCTACCACCTTTTACAACTTTAGCAACTCTGCTGATGGCTACAACTTTTTCTTTTAATTCAGTTTCGTTTTCTTGCACTTGATTTTCCTCCTTCTCTTAAAAATTTAATCCGCCTTGTCTTGCACTTTCAGCTAATTCTTTTACAACTCCATGATACCTATATCCACTTCTATCAAATACAACGTCAACTATTTTCTTGTCTTTTGCTCTTTTTGCTATTAGAGCTCCAACTTCTTTAGCTGCTTCTTTATTTGCGTGTTTTGTTTTTACTTCTTTGTCCATTGTTGAAGCACTTACTAAAGTATTTCCATTAACGTCATCTATAATTTGAGCATAGATATTTGTATTACTTCTGTACATACAAAGTCTTGGGCATTCAGGTGTTCCACTGATTTTTCTACGAACTCTTATATGTCTTCTATCTCTTTCAAATTTTCTATCTGTTTTAGAAATCATTGATTTTCTCCTTTCTTATATTTTTTAAGTTGTTAGATTTTATTTCTTACCAGTTTTACCTTCCTTACGTCTAATATGTTCTTCCACATATTTGATACCTTTTCCTCTATAAACTTCTGGTGGTCTCTTGCTTCTTACAACAGCAGCTGTTTGACCAACTAGTTCTTTGTCTACACCTCTAACAATTATAGAGTTTGCACTTGGTACATCAAATGTAATTCCTTCTGGTGCTACCATCTCTACTGGATGTGAGTAACCTAAATTCATTACTAATTTTGTTCCTTGTTTTTGTGCTCTGTAACCTACACCATTGATTTCAAGTGCTCTTGTAAATTCTTTTGTTACACCTTCAATCATGTTGCTTATTAATGTTCTTGTTAGTCCGTGTAAGTTTCCATATTCTTCTGATGGAATTTCTACTTTTACTTCTTTGTCTTCTACTTTTACAGTAACATTATGATTTAAGTCTCTTTCTAATGTTCCTTTTGGTCCTTTTACAGAAATGTGACTTCCATTAACTGTTACTTCAACACCATCAGGTATTGCTATAGGTTTCTTTCCTATTCTTGACATTTGGATTTTCCTCCTTCTTTTAATTATATCTCTTAAAATTATATATTACCAAACATAAGCTAAAACTTCTCCACCTAAGCCTTCTTTTCTAGCTTCTTTATCTGTTTTTATTCCTTTAGATGTTGAAATTAATGCTATACCTAAACCATTTAATACTTGTGGTAATTCATCTTTGTTAACATATATTCTTAAACCTGGTTTACTAATTCTTTTTAAACCATCTATTACTCTTTTTCCGTTTTCATCATATTTTAGAGTAATTCTTAACATACCTTGTTTTTCATCTTTTATTTCCTCAAAAGATGCTATATATCCTTCATCAACTAAGATTTGAGCTATAGCTCTTTTCATATTTGATGCTGGAACGTCAACTTCCTTATGCTTAGCACTATTTGCATTTCTTATTCTTGTTAGCATATCTGCTATTGGGTCTGTTGTATTCAATTCTTTTCCCTCCTTTTTTAATTTTTTAATTACCAACTTGCTTTTTTCACACCTGGAATTTCACCCTTATGTGCTAATTCTCTAAAGCATATACGGCAAATTCCATATTTTCTGATGTAAGCATGTGGTCTTCCGCAAATTTTGCATCTGTTATATTCTCTTGTCCTATATTTTTGTGGTCTTGCTTGTTTTACTTTTAAAGATTTTTTAGCCATTTGCTTTTAATTTCCTCCTTCAATAAATTTATTTCTTGAATGGCATTCCAAGAAGAGTTAATAATTCTTTTGCCTCTTCATCTGTCTTAGCAGTTGTAACAAATATTATGTCCATGCCTCTAACTTTATCTACTTTATCGTATTCGATTTCTGGGAATATTAATTGTTCTTTAATACCCATTGAGTAGTTTCCTCTTCCATCAAATGAATCGCTTGATACTCCTCTAAAATCTCTAACTCTAGGAAGTGCTACATTGAATAGTTTGAATGCGAAATCATACATTTTTCCTTTTCTTAATGTAACTTTAACTCCTACATTTACACCAGCTCTTAGTTTGAAAGCTGCTATTGATTTTTTAGATTTTGTTATAACTGGTTTTTGACCTGTTATTGCCATAATATCTCTTACAGCTCCGTCTAATGATTTAGGGTCTTCTTTTGTATCGCCTAAACCTATATTTAAAACTATTTTTTCTAATCTTGGAACTTCCATAACTGATTTATAGTTAAATTTTTTCATCATTGCTGGAATAATTTCTTTCTCATATTGTTCTCTTAAAATTTCCATAAGTCTTAAATAGACCTCCTTTCCCTACTATTTAACTTTTTTTAATTCTGCTCCGCAAGATTTGCATACACGTACTTTGCCACTTTCTGTTACTTTGTAACCTACTCTAACTGCTTTTCCGCATTTTGGGCATACTATTGCAACATTACTTGAATTGATAGGATGTTCTGATGCAATAATTCCACCTTCTTCTCCTGCTTTTCTTGGCTTTGTTGCTCTTTTTCTTATATTAACGTCTTTTACAACGATTTTATTTTTCTTAGGAATTACTTCAAGTATTTCTCCAGTTTTTCCTTTATCGTTTCCAGATAATACTTTTACATTATCTCCTTTTCTTAATTTCATGTATTTCACCTCTTTCACATTTATCATTTTTGATAATGTATTTTATTTTTGTTTGCACATTTTGGCTTGCAATTATAAAACTTCTGGTGCTAGAGATAATATTTTCATGTAATCATTATCTCTTAATTCTCTTGCAACAGGTCCAAATATACGTGTTCCTCTTGGTGTTTTGTCATCTTTTATTATAACTGCTGCGTTTTCATCAAATCTTACCATTGTTCCATCTGCTCTTCTAATTGGTTTCTTTGTTCTAACAACAACTGCTTTAACAACTTCACCTTTTTTTACAACGCCACCTGGTGTTGCACTTTTAACAGAAGCAACTACTACATCACCAACTGATGCATATTTTCTATATGAACCACCTAGAGCTCTTATAACCATTATTTCTTTTGCTCCAGTGTTATCAGCTACTTTTAGTATACTTTGTTGTTGTACCATAGCTTGATTTCCTCCTTCTTACTTATTTTGGCTCTTATTTTATTACTGCCTTTTCAGTTATTTCAACAACTCTCCATCTTTTATCTTTAGATAAAGGTCTTGTTTCCATAACTCTAACTGTATCTCCAACTTGGCATTTATTTTCTTCGTCATGAGCTTTTAATTTGTATGTTGATTTTTTGATTTTTCCGTATGTCTTATCCATTTTTCTTGTTTCAACAGCTACAACTACTGTTTTATCCATTTTGTCAGATACAACTTTTCCAACCATTGTTTTACGAAGATTTCTTTCTACCATTATGGTATCTCCTTTCTTTATTTTTTACTTTCTTCTAACTTTCTTTCTGTTAGAATTGTATTTATTCTTGCAATGTCTTTCTTTACTTCCTTGATTTTCATAGGATTATCTAATCCGTTTGTAGCTAAACTAAATCTTAATTTGAATAATTCAGTCTTTAGTTCGCTTAATTCTTTTTCTAAATCAGGTGAAGACATTTCTCTTATTTTACTAATCTTCATCTTTATCACCACCTATTTCAGTTTCTTTTTTTACGAATTTAGCTTTAACAGATAGTTTGTTTCCAGCAAGACGTAATGCTTCTCTTGCAACATCTTCTGAAACTCCTCCCATTTCAAACATTATTCTTCCTGGTTTAACAGGTGCTACCCAATATTCAACATTACCTTTTCCTTTACCCATACGAGTTCCGATAGGTTTGCTTGTTATTGGTTTGTCTGGGAATATCTTAATCCAAACTTTTCCACCTCTTTTAATATATCTTGTCATAGCAACACGGGCTGCTTCTATTTGATTTGAGGTGATTAATCCTAGTTCTAATGCTTGAAGACCATATTCTCCATCTGTTACTTTATTTCCTCTAGTAGCTTTTCCTCTAATTCTACCTTTTTGCATTTTTCTATATTTAGTCTTTTTTGGCATCAATGGCATGATTATCTCCTCCTTCCGCTTTATTCTTTTTTGCTGGAAGAACTTCTCCTTTATATATCCAAACTTTAACACCAACTTTTCCATATGTTGTATTTGCTTCTGCAAATCCATAGTCTATGTCTGCTCTTAAAGTTTGAAGAGGAACTGTTCCTTCTTTATAGAATTCAGTTCTAGCCATGTCTGCTCCGCCTAATCTTCCAGATACTGAAGTTTTTATACCTAAAGCACCTGATTTCATAGCTTTTTGCATACATTGTTTCATAGCACGTCTGAATGAAATTCTTCTTTCTAATTGTCCAGCGATGTTTTCTGCTACTAATTGAGCATTTGTATCAACATCTTTAACTTCGACAATATTTAAATTTACTTGTTTATTAATCATTTTTTCAAGTTCTGATTTTAAACTTTCAGCTAAGTTTCCACCTTTACCAATTACTAGACCTGGTTTTGCTGTGTAAACATTAACTTTAACAAATTTTGGTGTTCTTTCAATTTCTATTTTTGAAATTCCACTAACATATAACTTTTTCTTAACATATTCACGGATTTTGTGGTCTTCAACTAGATAGTCGCTGTAATGTTTTTTATCTGCATACCATTTTGAGCTCCAATCATTGATAACACCAACTCTGTATCCACGTGGGTCTACTTTTTGTCCCATTTGTCTATGCCTCCTTCTTTATTTTTATACACGTTCTTTTAATACTATTGTAGTATTACTTGTTCTTTTTCTAATTCTAACAGCTGAACCTTTTGCTGCTGGTCTTATTCTCTTTAATGTAGGACCTTGGTTTGAGTATATTTCAGCTATATATAATTTTGAATGATTCATTTGGTTATTGTTTTCAGCATTTGCTATTGCTGATTTTAATAATTTTTCTAGTACTTCTGCTCCTGCTTTTGGTGTGAATTTTAATATTGCTAATGCTTCATCAACATTTTTTCCTCTAATTAAGTTTGCAACAATAGCAATTTTTCTGCTAGAAATTCTTGCATATTTAACTGTAGCTTTTGCTACTAATTCTTCAGTTTCAGATTCTTTTTGAACTTTAACTGCTTTTTTTGCATTTTCTGTTTTCTTTTCAGCTGTTTTTGTTTCTGTTTTAGCTGTTTCTTTATTTTCTGCTACTTTTGTTTCTGCTTTCTTTGTTGCAGCTTTTGCAGTTTTAGTTTCAGCTACTTTCTTTTCAGCTGTTTTACTTTCTGTTTTATTTGAAGATTTTGTTTCAGCTTTTGCTGTTTTTGTTTCTTCTGATTTTTTAGAAGCAGTTGTTACTTTCTTTTCTTTCTCGTCTGCCACTGTAAATTACCTCCTTTTTTGTAATTTTGAAATTTTATTTTTGTAATACCTTATTTTCTTGTTCTTGATATTACTAATTATTATTGATTTGTAGTTGTTTTGTCTCCTGAATGTCCTTTGAATGTTCTTGTAGGAGCAAACTCACCTAATTTATGTCCAATCATTTCTTCTGTAATGTAAACTGGAACATGTTTTCTTCCGTCATGAACAGCTATTGTGTGTCCAACCATTTGTGGGTATATTGTTGAAGCTCTTGACCATGTTTTTAAAACTTCTTTGTTTCCACTTTCGTTCATAGCTTCAATTCTTTTTAATAATTCTGGTGCTACATATGGTTTTTTCTTGCTTGATCTTGACATTTTATTCTCCTTTCTACTATTTAGATTTAACCTATAATATGGTTTGCTTTTCGCATTTTAGAATCTAATAGTAATTTGTATACTTATACTTTGCTTTGGAGAAGTAGGAGCTTTAACTCCCTTCTCTTAAGCTTTTGACTAATTACTAATTAATTATTTTCTTCTCTTTGTAATTAATCTATTAGATTTTTTGTGTTTTGCTCTTGTCTTATATCCAAGTGCTGGTTTACCCCAAGGAGTCATTGGTCCAGCGTGACCAACTGGTGCTCTACCTTCACCACCACCATGTGGGTGATCTACTGGGTTCATTACAGAACCTCTAACTGTAGGACGTACTCCTAAGTGTCTTGTTTTACCAGCTTTACCTAATTTTATGTTTTCGTGTTCTTCGTTTCCTATAACACCGATTGTTGCTTTGCAACAAGCTAAAACTAGTCTCATTTCTCCTGATGGTAATCTTAAATGAGCATATTTTCCTTCTTTAGCCATTAATTGAGCTGATTGTCCAGCTGCTCTAACTAATTTACCACCTTGATTTGGATTGATTTCTACATTATGAACTAATGTACCAACTGGTATGTTTTCTAATTTTAAGCAGTTACCTGGTTTGATGTCTGCTGTATCACTTGATACAACTTTATCTCCATCTTTTAATCCTTTTGGAGCTAATATATAGCTTAATGTTCCATCTGTATATTTGATTAAAGCTATATTTGCACTTCTGTTTGGATCGTATTCGATTCCAACAACTTCTGCTTCCATATCTAATTTATTTCTTTTGAAATCAATTTTTCTGTATTTTTGTCTGTTTCCGCCACCTTGATGTCTAACTGTGATTTTTCCTTGTGCATTTCTTCCTGCTTTTGATTTCTTTACTTCTAGTAAAGATTTTTCAGGATTCTTTTTTGTTATTTCAGAAAAATCTGATACAGCCATTCCTCTAAGTGATGGAGTAACTGGTCTAAATTTCTTTGTTCCCATTTTATTATTCTCCTTTACTTATTTAGTAGATTTTTTCCTGCTCTACTTAACAGATATTTTTTATTTTCCGAGTTCTTTCTCGATAAACATTGTTGTAATTATAAGTTTTGCATTCTCTTAAGCACCTGCAAATTCATCAATTGCATCTTTATATTTCTTATTAACTTTTGTTACTTTTCCACCTTTAGCAATGTAAGATAAATCCTCTGGATTTGTATCTATTGTAACAATTGCTTTTTTCCAGTCAGAAGTTTTGCCTACGCTTCTTCCAACTCTTTTTTCTTTTCCTTTTACTGTCATTGTATTAACTTTTAATACTTTAACTTCAAATAATTTTTCTACTGCTCTTGCAATATCTACCTTTGTAGCATTTTTATTAACTTTAAAGGTATACTTACCAAAATTTATTTGGTCATTGCTCTTTTCTGTAACAACTGGAGCAATTATAACATCTTCTGGTCTCATTATGCGTACACCTCCTCTAATTTTTTAACAGTGTCCTCTGTTACTACTAAGCCCTTGTATTTTACTAAATCATAAGCATTGATTGTGTCAACTGTTAATGTTTTAACACCTTCAATATTTCTTGATGATTTTTGTACATTTTCATTATTTGCTGGTAATAATATTAATGTTTTTCCTTCTGCTTTAACATTGTTTAATACTTTTACCATGTTAGCTGTTTTGATTTCTTTTAATTCTAATTTATCTAAAACAATTAATTCTTTTTCTGCAACTTTTGAACTTAGTATTGATTTGATTGCTAGTCTCTTTTCTTTCTTATTAATTTTGTAAGAATATGAACGAGGTCTTGGTCCTAATGCTATACCACCTTTAATCCATTGTGGAGCTCTTATTGAACCTTGTCTTGCACGACCTGTTCCTTTTTGTCTCCATGGTTTTCTTCCACCACCAGAAACTTCTGCTCTAGTTTTTGTATTTTGAGTTCCTTGTCTTTGATTTGCTAAATAATTAACTATTGCACTATGAACTATGTTTTCATTTGGTTCTATACCAAATATATTTTCATTAAGTTCTAGTTCTTTAACTTTCTTTCCATCTACGCTTAATACGTCTACTTTAGGCATTTTACTTCCTCCTTCCTTATGCTTTTACACTTGATTTTACTTTTAATATTGCACCTTTAGTTCCAGGAACGCTTCCTTTTACTAAAATTACATTTTTGTCTAAATCAACTTTTACAACTTCTAGATTTTGAATTGTAACTGTTTCTACACCCATATGTCCTGGTAAGTTTTTACCTGGGAATACTCTACCTGGTGTAGATGTTGGTCCCATTGAACCTGGTCTTCTATGATACATAGAACCATGTCCCATAGGTCCTCTTGATTGTCCATGACGTTTGATAACGCCTTGGAAACCTTTTCCTTTAGAAGTTCCTTGAACGTCAACTTTGTCACCTACTGCAAATACGTCTGCTTTAAGTTCATCGCCAACTTTCATTCCTTCTACTGAATCTAATCTAAATTCTCTTAAATATTTTTTTGGAGCTAATTTGTTTTTGCTTAAATGTCCCAACTCAGGTTTGTTAAGCTTTCTTTCTTTAACTTCTCCAAATCCTAATTGAACAGCTGTGTAGCCATCTTGTTCTACAGTTTTGATTTGTGTTACTGTACATGGCCCAACTTCTATTGCTGTTACTGGAATAACTTTTCCTTCTTCATCGAAGATTTGTGTCATTCCAACTTTTCTCCCTATTAATCCTTTTTGCATTTTTTACCTCCTATTGGCTGACAGTTTATTTTGTGCTATTTAAATCTGTAATTTCTTCTTTTTTTATGTAGTTTCCACATTTTGTGCACATGCCAGCATAGCTTAATTAATATTTTGTTTTTGCTCATCTTACTTCTTGACAAGCGATTTAACTATTATAATTTGATTTCTATATCTACACCAGCTGGTAAGTCTATTTTCATAAGACTGTCAACTGTTTTTTGTGTTGGATAAAGAATATCGATAACTCTTTTATGAGTTCTTAATTCAAATTGTTCTCTTGAATCTTTGTCTTTGTGTGGAGAACGAATAACTGTTACAACTTCCTTTTCTGTTGGAAGAGGAATAGGTCCTGAAACTTTTGCTCCTGTTTTCTTAGCAGTATCTACTATTTTTTCAGCAGACTGTTCTAAAACAACATGATCATAAGCTTTAAGTCTTATTCTGATCTTCTCGCTTTTTGCAGCACTTGTTTTTGTAACTGTTTCTTTTGAATTCTTCTTTGTTGCCATATTTTTACCTCCTTAAAATGATATTTTAGTCGGAAGTTATAAACGCACCCTTGTGTTTCTTTTTTATTCAACATAAAATCCCAAGTTTGCATGATAATCTTGGGATAAGTGCTATAAAATTTATACTTACCGCCTTGGTCTTAGCCATGACATACTCCATAGAAGTTCCCTCCATCGCCTACTTGCTGTAGGTGTGTAGCCACATTCTACTTCAACGCATCTCTTTACATGCTTTTTTATTATATAATATAAATGGCCTAAAGTCAAGGGTTTTGATGAAGTTTTTGTCATATTATAAATGGCAATAATAAATTTCCGGTTTATTATGCACATATTTCACTTAAGATTTCGTTGGTACTTTTATA
>CALXWM010000065.1 GCA_944392425.1 uncultured Clostridia bacterium | reverse complement strand
CAAATAATTTTAACCGATTTGAGCTCCTTATGGGAGCTCTTTTCTTTATCCCTCACGGGGGATTATGGAGCGCTTACTGTGATAATAATAAATATGTTTAAGGTGTAAGATGAATGACTGTAGTAGAACAAAAAATACTTCTCGAAATGTTATAACTGGTTTAACCAACAAAATAATATTGCTCTTGCTTTCGTTTGTAAGCAGGAAAATTTTTATCAACTATATTGGCGTAGAATACCTTGGAATTAATAGCCTATTTGCAAATATTCTTACGCTATTATCACTTGCAGACATGGGATTTGGTATTGCCATGTCTTATAGCTACTATAAGCCACTTGCCAATAACGATAAAAAGATGTTGGCTGCTTTGGTTCAATTTTATAAGAAGATTTACAATATTATTGCACTTACGGTCACTGCTGTCGGTGTGTGTTTTATACCATTTCTTAAATATGTAGTAAAAACAGATTCGCAGATTGATCACTTATATATTTACTATTTGATAGCACTTGCTAACACTGTAATTTCTTATTTATTTGTTTACAAGTCAAATATGATAAGTGCTGATCAAAAAAGCTACTTGGTAAATAAGATTCAACTTTGGGTTAATTTTATAAAGACTATTATACAAATGGTTTGCGTAATTGTCTTTAAAAATTATATGATCTATGCTTGCCTTGATGTGTTGGCTACATTGGTTAATAATCTTGTGATTTCTCATTATGCTGACAAATTATATCCATTTATTAACAATAAGGATATAGAACCACTGGATTCGAAATCGAAAAAAAGTATATATACAAATCTGAAATCCGTATTTTTGTATAAGTTTTCTGCAAGTATAATGAGTGGCACCGACAGCATTATTATGTCGTCCATTGTGGGTACAGCCGTGGTTGGCATGTATACTAATTATTTGACAATAACATCACAGATAACTTCATTTGTTCAAATTGTTTTTTCGTCTTTTACTGCTAGTATTGGAAATCTTGTTATTGAGGATCGTGATCAGAAAAATTATCAAGTGTTTCGGGTTATGCAGATGGTCAGCCATGTTATGAGTGGTGTTATTGCCGTATGCTTATTGTCTCTTGCAAATGAGTTTATAGTATTATGGCTGGGACCAGAGTTTAATATGGGCGAGTTAATGGCGATAGCTATCACGGCAAACACATATTTTACTATTTCTCTTCAGCCTATTTGGTCTTACAGAGAAGCCACCGGGTTATACAATAAAACAAAATATGTAATGGTAGTAACTGCGTTTTTAAATATTGTTTTGTCCATAATAATGGGAATTATTATGGGGGCGCCCGGCATTATTTTTGCAACTGTGATCTCTCGTATACTTACTTATTTTTGGTATGAACCGTATCTTGTATATAAACTTTATTTTCAGCATTCCTCGAAAGAGTATTATTTCGACTATATTGTCAGTATCGCTTTAATTGTTGTTGCGTATAGATTGTCTAGTTACTTTTACTCTATGGTGTCGTTATCAGGATGGTTTGCATGGATAATCCACGCTTTAATCTCGGGTTTGGTCACATTCTTGCTTTATTTTGCGAGATACGGATGGACAAAAGAATTTAAAACACTGATTGAAAAGGTTCATTATATTATTGAACGGCAATGATATATTATGCTTTGTTATTCTTATAGCTTTCCAATAATTGTAATAACTTTATTCTCGTGATTTGCTTCTTTCATAACAATATGTAGGGAAGATTTTCGTTTCTTTTGTATATGTTGTGTTTGCTTAATGGCATTCAGTTAATTTTAAATAATGATTGATATTTGTCATTCAATTCGCTATACTTAAGATACTATTAATTAAGTTAGGAGTGTGATCCTATGCCTCGTCCGAAAGGTTCCAAAAACAAAAAGAATATCGCCGCCTCAAATGTAGACTATGCTGTACAGATTGCTGAAAAAATGTCTGCCAGAGCGGATGTCGATCAGCAGATTCAGACTAAAACTGATGAAATCGCTACGCTGAAAGCTGAGCTGAAAACACTCAAGGCCCAAGCAAAATCCCTGGACAAAGAAATTGATAAGCTGCAAGCAGACCAGGCAGCTCAGGAAGCCGCTGAAGCTGAAGCAGCCAAAAGGGCTGAATTGGAAGATGTGTTGAAGAAACTCATGGCAGACGGCATGAGCGCGCAGGAAATTTTGGATAAACTCCAGTAATTGCAGTTGTGGCCTTCGTTCTCGCCGGCTCGCTACTTCCATTGACCACCTTGAATAGTCATGACCCCCGGCTAAGCCGGGGGCTTGTGTAAGCCCTGGAAGGGCATCGTACATAAGTAGGTAATCATCCGTACCTTCAAATTCATCTCCGCATTTGATAAGATAGTCTCAAACCGAGAAATTCATCAATATCGGCGATTCCTTCCCCGGAGACTTCTTCCAGGTCATCAAAGCATATGGGGACCTTAGTGCTTCCGGTGCTTATAGCAATCTGTCGGTAGGCTGGGTCAATCGTTTCGACCTTCCCGGCTATGGTTTCATAAGTCCCCAGCGGTGGTATGGCAGGGTGCTCCGTATCGGCCTTGAAATAGCGGACAGTGACGATCATACCTTTCTTTACCTGCAACAGCCGGTCAGATAATTCCGCTGCCTCCTCATCAGATAGTATTTTCTTTGTTACCCGCGTTTGTTTCCATTTTTCGTCTGCGATTTCTTCCTCATAGCCACGAAGCGCCGCAAAGGGTGAGAAGATTTTTGCCCGGTTAGATAAAGACATCCGTGGATGCTTAAAGGATGGTTCTGGCCGGGATTTATGAAGAATGTCGGCGTATTTGGCGGCAACTATCCGGCCTTCCTTAGAATTTTTGTAATCATCCATTGGTATCTCACCCCACAATCAGGCTTTATGGCCGCCCACCTGTTCATTCCGTTCCCGCATGGTGGCTCCTTCCAAGAAATTTGTTCCTTTTAGAATCGCATTTTTCCCGAACTTCTTTTTAATCTCCAACATGGCGGTCTGGACTTTCTTTTCCTTTTCCAGCTTGCTGGTGTCGGTAAAGAGGTCGAATTGATAAAACCCTTCATCCTTTACAATCCGGTTCGCATTGATCATGATCCGGCGTACCGATAACCGCGGATCAGCTATTTTATCGAGCAACTGGCAGGCAGCGTCCGCCAATGGCCGCTCCAGGAAGGTCGGTGCATCTAAGCGTATAGAGCCATGCGCACCCTTGGGAACTTTTCGGCCGTAGTGGTCGATATGGACAGTACCTCGGTACGAGCCGTTGTCGCAGTTTTCCCGGTCATAGCCAACATCCATTGTCGGCGAATCTGTGACCATCCCCCGGTCGCAGAGCTGATAAGCAAGTGCAAAAATCGGACGCTGAGCGACACCTGCACGGAGTTTTAGCGACACTTTCACGCTGTAAAGCGACATCTCAGGG
>CALXWM010000064.1 GCA_944392425.1 uncultured Clostridia bacterium | reverse complement strand
GGGCGTGTATGTCCGCCCCGATTGCGCCCTCGAATAAAATTCGGGCGGGAAGTAAAAATTTCCCGCCCCACGCGCCCCCTCGCCCGTATTGCCAAAAATAAATCGCATTGTCGTTTTATTTATCTCGCTTCATTTTTTTAAAATCCGCCCCGCCTACCCATGGACCCGCCCAAAAGGGCGCATTCAGGGCGGGAGGGCGGCTGGGGCGCGTATTTCTGTATTCCGCACAGAAAAAATTGAGAGGCCGGCTCTGGAGCAAAGCAGGGCCGGCCTCTCTCATTCCACACTTGGGGCTTTGCAAGTTGAATCACCCCCATGAGCCAGGCGGTGGACCGGAACAGGAGGTGGACTTGAACAAAAAGAAAAAAGTCGTCAATACTTCGATCTACCCCGATGAAGTCATCGAGCGTCTGGCCCGGTGCTTCTATCCTGCCATTTTGGAGTGCTTCAACAGCGAGGAAGGCCAGCTGGCCTTCGCCGCCTGGCAGGCGGAACAGGCCAGATCCACAGGCAAAGAAAAACAGGACGTTCCCACCGGGGAACGCCCTGCCATCCATACACGGCTTTTTTCAAATGAGGCGCACCTTTCGGGGTGCGCTTTTTATTTTGCCCCGGACTCGTCCATATGGTTGTGCCTGTCGTCATAAGGACCGATGATGCCTGACGGGTGGACGACCACCACGTCCAGTTTCTATTTTATTTAGGCATATAGCAAAGATGTTTTAAGGAAGAACTGTCTGCGAAAACTGCAGGACAGCTGACAAAAAGCACACTGTCCTGCAGGTGGTTTTGGGTTAGCGTTCCGGCAGCGAGATGTTTTTGGTCTGCCAGACGGCGCACTCGATGGTTTTATAACCAGATGCGCCGATGGGCTGTTGATAGGTAAAGCCCCCTTCATACAGATGCCGGTGTCCCTGGAGATTCAAAAGATCCCATCCACCTTGCCCCAGGGAGTGCTCTCGCCGCTACAGCCGGCCTGGGTATTGCTCATCATGCAGACGGCTAAAACAGCGGATGCCATTCCTTTTTTCGTGGTCATTCATCTCTTTCAGTATACATTTTCAGCAGCATCCCGCCCAAAAGCAGGGCGAACAGCGCAGCAATGAGGTCAGCATGGATCTTCATAAGGGCCTCCTTCCGTCTGCCAGTGCAGCAGGCTTTAGCTGATGGCCAAATCGGAGAGGGCTCAGCCCTCCACCACCCGTGCGCCGATCGGGTCGGGATTCATCTTGAACTTGACGAATTCCATGGTGTTCTGAATAAACTCCTCGCCGGTGTGCAGGTTCTTGATCTTGACGGTGTAGCGAATGGCACACCAGTCATCCCGTATGATCATGTTATCAAACTGGCCCAGCTCCATGGTAAAGTGCTGGAACAGCTGTCCCAGCATGTCCTTGTATTCCTGCAAGATCAATCGCTTCTGCGCACCGCGCAGGGGAATGTTGTAACAGGCATCCGGCTCATAGAGGGTGTCGCACCACTTCAGCCATCCGTCGTAGCCTCCGTTCCAGTTGTTGAACCCGCTGAACAGGCGGTCGCGGATTGCCTTCTCCATGTCCTTCTCGATGAGGGGTGGGGTACTTGACTTCAGAAACTTTCATGGTAGAATTCTCCTTTTATTTTGATGTTATTACACAGGAGATGCCGGAGCGGGGGCTCTAGATTCCCCTGTTGTATCGATAGTTTAGCGGCCGTTCAGTTCATGGAAGAGATCTTCTTTGGGGCGCAGTTCCATGGGCAGATAGGCGCTGCCGGATGGTGTTGCCCGGCCATAGGCAGTTGGTGCCCCAGAGAGCAGCCCACACAAGCTGCACATCATACCAGGCCACCAGCGGGCCCGTCTGCTGTACGGAGTCCAGCGAACAGACATCGATCATAATACCGGTGATGTAAAGAGCTGTGCAGAGCAAACGGAATACTTTCCGCATCAAGTCGAAAGCCCTCATCCGGGCTGAACGAGGCAGTCTGCCGGCCGGCTGTCGGTGCTGGTGACAAATATCCTCCAGCTGAACCGGCTGGAAAACCAGAAGATCCGTCCCGTGCCCATTCCCTTCAACCTCAGTGAAGCACTCAGCCGCTGCATCCTCGACTTCGATGCCCGTTTGGAAGAAAAAGACATTGACCTCGAGGTCAGCCTTGACCAAGACCTGCTCCTCGCCAGCGACGAGACCCTTTTGGATCTTGTATGGAATAATCTCCTCTCCAATGCCGTCAAGTTCACACCCGCAGGCGGACGGGTCAAGATCTCCCTGCGGCAGGAAAGGGAGTGTGCGGTTGTTACTGTCGCCGACAGCGGCTGTGGTATGGACGCTGAGACCCTACGCCATATCTTCGACAAGTTCTACCAGGCTGACTCCTCCCGCGCCACCCAGGGCAATGGCTTGGGCCTCGCCCTCGCCAAGCGGGTCGCCGACCTGCTTGGCGGCTCCATCACTGTTGAGAGCGTGCCAGAGACGGGCACGGTGTTCACCGTACGGATACCGGAAACGGTTCAGCATACATAAACCGTTCTTTCAAAGATTCTCCTAGTTGACATTCTCTCCCCAGCAACACAAAAGCGCCCGAGGCACGATTGCCTCAGGCGCTTTTGCGTTACTGCTACTGTATTGGAATTGGAAAGAGTTCAGATTTTTTGCTTGTGATGTACCAGCATGAACCAGACAAAAAATCGCAGACAATCCATCCTCAAAAGCTGCCGCCTATCCGAGACAGCCCCCAAAAACGGCTGTCCGGACATGTACATGTTCCTCACAGCCTATCCTTATATGCGGCCTTGAGCTGCTGGATCTCGTCCAGGCGGGCAAGGGCGGCGCCGCCCATCTGGGCCGAGAGGGCTAGGCTCAGGGCCTCGGCCACCGAGATGGGGGAACTCATCGAGTGCTGCTCCTTTTCGTCCCCGCGGTAAACAAAAAGCTCGATGTCGGCGCGGGGGCCCTCGCCGTGCCAAACGCGGCTGGTGAAAAGGATGGTCCGGTAGCCGGCCTGCTGCTGCCGGTCCAGAATGACCCCGGCCGCCTGCGATACCTTGGCAAAGCCGAACAGCACGACCACGTCCTGCGGACCGATGGCGGCCAGACGCTCGGCCAGTTCGCTGCCGGCGGACGGCAGCTGCTCCACCTCCAGCCCGATGCGGCGCAGCCGGTATTCCAGCAGGACGGCCGGGGCGCGGGAGGCGTTGCGGGCGTGGAGAAAAATTTTGCGCGCCCCCAGCAGGGCGGCCACCGCCGCGGCAAAGGCCTCCCGGTCCAACAGGTCCAGGGTCTTTTGCAGGTTGTAGCGCTGCTGTTCCAGCCAGGCGGCAAGGATGTCGCCTTCCTTGGCCTGCAGGGTGTTGCTCAGTTTCTGGACCGGCCCGCGCTGGATCGTCTGCTCCACCACCGTCCGCTTGAGGTGCTTGAAATCCTCGCAGCCCACATGCCGGGCAAAGCGGGAGACCGTGGCCTCCGAGATATGCAGCGCCGCCGACAGCTGCCCGATGGTCATGCAGAGAAATTCATCCCGGTGCGCGGCGATGTATTCTACGATGTCCTGTTCGGTGCTGGTCAGTTTTTCCGGCATTTGGGGAAAGGAAAGATTCATAGACGCCTCCTGTTATACCAGGGCCAGCAATTCCTCGTGAATGCGGCCGTTCGTCGCCAGTATAGCACAACTGGCTGCGGCAAGGGAAGGGGTCTTGCCGTCCCATGTGGTCAGGCGGCCGCCGGCTTCTTCCAGGATCAGCCAGCCGGCCGCATAGTCCCAGGGTTTGAGGCCGTGTTCCATGTACGCATCCAGACGGCCGCAGGCCGTATAGCACAGTTCGATGGAGGCCGCGCCGATCCGGCGGATGTCGTGGCAGCGGTCGTAGATGCGGCGGGCCCGGGCAAAGGCGGCGCCGGCTTCCTCCCGCCGGCCGGGATTGGTGCCCACCGAGCAGAGGCTGTCCGCCAGATGCACGGTCCCGCTGGCATGGATGGGCCGCCCATTGCAGAACGCTCCCCCGCCCCGCCGGGCGGTAAACAGCTCCCCTGCAAAGGGGTCGAACACAAGGCCGAGGCACACCCTGCCGCCTTCGGCCAGTGCCAGCGAAATTGCGCTGTGCCGGAAACCGTGGATCAGGTTGGTGGTGCCGTCCACCGGGTCCAGGACCCAGACCGGGCGGGCCGGGTCGATGGCGGCGTTGTCCTTTTCTTCTGCCATGAACTGGATCGTTCCGTCCAGCGCCTGCAGCCGGGCGCGGATCTGCTCCTGCACTTCGGTATCCACTGCCGTGACAAAGTCGGTGGGGCCTTTGGCGCGCACCTGCGCCGCCAGGCTCCGGTCCTCCAAACGCGCACCCGCCTCCCGTACGATGCGGCCAGCCTGCCGCAGCAGCGCAGCGGTGTCCATCACAGGGCCGCCTTCTTGGCTGCCAGCACCGCCGGGGACTCTCCCTCGCGGCTCAGCAGGAGCGAAACATAGTCCCCACCCAGGGCGTGGACCTCTTTCAGCGCGCGTTTGAGCAGGCCGGCCGTGCGCACCTTGACCTCCGCGTCGGGATGGACGCAGATGCTGTACCGGCCCGCCTTCATCTCCCGGGCCAGCGCGTCAAAGGAAGCAAAATCGTGTTCAAAACAGGTGCGGATGCAGCCATACTGCACCGCCTGATGGGTGTCGCTGCCGGCCACCACCGGCTTGCCCAGCCGCTGCCCCAGCCCGAAGGTCAGCTCCTCGGTGCGCTGACGGTCCTCGGCGATGTCCTTGCCGTTCAGGTCCAGAAAATCAAAGCGCATCAGCAGCTCCGGCGGCAGGTCGGGGATGTGCCCGCCGTCCCGGAAGGGGTGCCCCGCCCCCACCAGGACCGGGTATTCGGCAAAGAGTTCCAGCAGCTGCGCCGCCGGGAGGAACCGGTCTTTGGCCTTGTGCGGCTCCAGGCGGCGGTTCATCTCCCGGATGGCCTCCATCGGGCCGACGCACAGCACATGCCCGCCTTCCGCAATGTCGGTCTCCATGCCAGGAAAAACGCGCAGTCCGCCCGCGTCTTCAAATACATAGGCGTCCCCGTTCTTTTCGCCCCGCGCTTCGACGTAGCCGTAAAGGGTGTCGAACTGCTGGGTGTTGAAATGCTCGGTCAGGCAGATGGCGTCCAGGCCGGCGCGGCGCGCCTCGCGCAGCAGCCAGTCGGTATATTCGGTGGAGAAAGGCAGATATTTTGCCAGCTTCCCATGCGTGTGAAAATCCATGTACATAGCGTTGTCCCTCTCAGAGCAAGGTGGAAAGCAAAAAGGCGGCGGCGACCCAGACAAACGACAGCGCCAGGAACAGCAGATCGTTGTTCGTCACTTTGAGGGCGGCCAGCTTGAGCTTTTTGACTTCGGGGTTGGCGGCGGCGTAGCGGTAGCCCTTGATCTCCAGCACCTCGACAGTGGTGCGGGACCGCTTGGCCGTGTTGAGCATCAGGGGGTAAAAGGCACAGATGATGATCTGGATCTGGTAAGCCAGGTAGCGGATCTTGCCCCAAAGGGTGTCGTGGGCCGGCGGGTTGCCCCGCAGCCGGTAGGACAGCAGGACGTTCTGGAATTCCTCCATCAGGATGGGCAGCATCCGGTAGGCGTAGGAGATGGAAAAAGACAGCTGCTCCGGGCAGCCAAACCACATCAGGCCATTGGCCAGCTTATCGGGGTCCATCCCTGAAAAGACGGTGACCGATGCCAGCGACACGGTGGCAACCTTGAGGGTGAGCACCAGCAGCGGAGCGATAGCCGAGGCGTCCCCGCCGAACAGCCAGGTCACGACCAGCAGGTAGCCCGTCTGGGAGAACACCCCCAGGCCGAACAGGAACAGCACCAGCCCCGCCACATGGGCCAGGATCGTGGTGGCCGTCACCAGCACAAAGCATCCCAGCAGAAAAGGCAGGTCGCTGACAAACCAGGGGACCAGCCCGAAAAAGAGATACCAGACAATCAGAACACGGGGATCCATCGCGGCGATGAGGGTGTCGTTATTGCCGTAGGCGTTTTTCAGCACCTGGCTGCGCAGAAAATCTATGGACAGTTTGTCCAGGATATTTTCCGAGAGCTTATCGACCGCTTTCATACAGGCTTCCTCCCCTCAAAACAGCGCAAAAAATCGTCGATGGTGTAACAGAGGGCAGCAGGGTCCAGTGTCTGCCCCATGGTGAAGATTTCGGGCGGACGAATCCCCACCTGCTCGATCAGGGCACGGTCTCCGAAGATCTCGTCCCGGCTGCCGTCGGCCACTACGCGGCCCCCGCAGAGGACGATGATCCTCCGAGCCCATTCGCAGACCAGCTGCATATCGTGGGTGGCAATGACCACCGTCTCGGTGATCTCTTTCAGATCCTCAAGGGTGCGCATGATCTCCTTACGGGTGGCAATATCCAGATTGGCTGTTGGCTCGTCCAACAGCAGGATACCCGGATCCAGCGCCACCCCGATGGCCAGACTGGCCCGGCGCATCTGCCCGCCCGAGAGCAGACGGCCGTCCCGATCCCTCAGATCGGCCAGGCGGAAGCGCTCGAGCAGCCGATCGGTGCGAGCTGTTGTATCTGGGACTCCACGGGCCTCCATCGCGTAGGCGATGTCCTTTTCGATTGAATCCTTGATGAACATATCCTCGGGGTTCTGGTAGACCATTGAGATCTCGCGGGAAAGGGCCTCCGGTCGTACATCCCGAAGGGATCGCCCGTACAGGCTGACCGAGCCCGCTGAGGGCTTCATCAACCCCACCAGCAGTTTCATAAAAGTGGATTTACCTGCGCCGTTGGAGCCGATGAGGGCCACCTTGTCCCCCTTATGGATCTCCAGGTCGAGCCCGTCGAACACCTTACGCGGTTCCCCTTTGATGCTGCGGTAGGCGATTGAGACATTGTGAAAGGCGGCCACCGTCTCTCCCCGTACCGGGGTGGCAGACTGCGGGGCAGGGATGGGGGCCGCCCGAGGCACAAACACGTCCTTCCCTTCTGCAACGGTCGCAGGCAGACGCGGCGCATCCAGCGCCCCTGCTTGGCGCATCCGCCAGGCTGCAAGGGTCACCTGCGGCGGGAATATGTTACAGTTTTGCAGTTCTTCCACCTGCTGCAGCGCTTCGCCGGTGGGCAGCATCCACTGCACCCGGCCCTCTTTCAGCAGCATGACGTGCTTGCAGAAGTCAGCGATGTACTCGGTGTGGTGCTCAATGACGATGATGGTCTTGCCGTACCGCTCATTCAACTCGCGCAGCACCGCATAGATACGGTCAGCATGGGCTGGGTCCAGCTGGGCAATGGGCTCATCCAAGATCAGCACGTCGGGCTGGAGGGACAGCGCCCCTGCCAAGGCCAGCAGATGGGTCTGCCCGCCCGACAGCTGCCAGATGAAATCACTCTCCCGGCCGCGCAGGCCGCACCGCTCCAACGCCGCCATGCCCCGCTCCTTATAGTCCGGCATGGCGTAGTTCTGGCAGGCGTAGGAGGCGTCGTCCAGCACGGTGGGGCGAATGATCTGATTTTCAAAGTCCTGGTATACATACCCGACCTTCCGGGCCAGGGCGCCCACGTCGCTTGTGCGGGTATC
>CALXWM010000063.1 GCA_944392425.1 uncultured Clostridia bacterium | reverse complement strand
TTTCGCTAATCAAAGTATATGATATTTTTGGTTTTATGTCAATATTTTTCGACAAATCTGTTTCAATTTTTCGTCGATTATTTTCGACCAAATTCGACAACTGAATACGAAAACTGATTATGTTGAATGGAAGTTTCTCTGTTTGCATAATACTTATAAGTATAAAATAGGTCTAAAAGAAGTTCCTTCACTATTACTATTAGTTCTATTATTGTCATGAGAACTAGTGTAATAATCTGTAATGTTATAGTTTCCACCTCGAGCAACACAATAATATGGACTATTAGAACTAGTTTCAGTGCTCCATTCTTGTGTATTTCCAGCCATATCATATATGTTACATCTTATATCATTATTTGTTCCATCTGTTGCTTCTCCACATTTTGCTAGGCTACTTTGCAATCTGTTTTGCCTTGAATAATCTGTGTCTCCACTAAATTCTTGTATGAACACTAGTGGATTTGTATCACTTGAACTACTTGTTCTTTCAGATTTTGTTGCTGTTGCGTCTCCTGCTTCGTATCGTCCTATATAATATCCTCCACTTGTTAATGCTTTTGTTACAAAGCCTTCTAAGTTTTTGGCTGCTTTATTTCCTTTGTTACTGTTTGCTAATTCTTTGTAGTATGTATTTATAGCAACTTTACTAGATGTATCGCTCCAATTTTCAGCTGATTGTATAAGTGTTTTATTTCCATTACTTGCAAACGTATGTCTTCCTAATATTATATGTATTGTACTTTCATTTTTATTTGTTATTACATCTCCAACTGGCACCCAAACAAACTGGCTTCCTTTTGTGTATTCATTTCCGGCATCAACATCTTCTATTACTATACCATCAGTTACAACTGTTGGTGAATCTTCTGCTATCTTAAAACCTGCTGGTACTTTTACATTATTTCCATAATCATCTGTTAATACAGTATTTGTTTCAAATGTTTTTTGGGCATCTCTTGCATGTGCAATTGTTACTATTTTTGTTCCTGTTATTTTTTCTCCTTTTACATAACCAGTTTTACCCCAAATTATATCTTCTGCTGTTGCTGTAGCGTCAAATGTATTTAAGCTTTCTAATGTACCAGTTATTCCTCCTATTGTTATACCTTTCTTAATATAGTCTGCAACCATATTTGAATTTGCATTGTCAGTTGTAGTTGAATAGTTTGCATTTACGAGCGTTCTATTATTTACAATATTTGTTGTTATTACTGTTGCTAGTATAATCGCCATTATCAGAGTTGCTATAAATACTATTAACTTTTGTTTTTTGCTCCTTGTTTTTTATTTATTATAAATATTTTTTTAATTATTTACAATACTTTTTCAAATGTCTCTCCATTATTTTTTGATACAAAATTTTCCACTGTTATGTATCTTGAATCATCTTCTGCATAACCAATAGTAATCTTTATATTAATAATGCCGTTTTCTATTGTAGGTAATAAATAATAATCAAGCTTAGGGTCTGTTGCTAAGTTTAATTTTTCAAATGTATAGCCTCCGTCTCTTGTAATGAATAAATCACATACCTCTCCCATTCTGTCTGGCATTGTTATAAAACCAACATTCTCATTTGCAAATATCATTTCTGTTCCAGAGCTAAATATACTATAATCTCCATAATTTATTCCCTTAAATACTTCTTCCCAACTTCTACCACTATTTGTAGTTTTGAAAATTGCACCTGTAGCATCTCCCATGGTTTCGTCATTAAACATAAGAATAAATCCTGTATTCTCATTCAAAAATTGAATACTTTTTATATAATTTCCTGATGGTATTTGTTCTGTATTCCAGTTTACTCCTTTATCATTTGAAGTAACTATATATGTTTTGCCATTAATTTTATAATAAAATAGAATGATATCTTCAGATATAACATACTGGTCTTTTTCGTATGATTCAATATTAGTAAAGTCTCCTGGAACAGTTATTGTTTTTATTCCATCATAGCTAAAATACAAAACTCCATTTTCAATTTTATATGTTTTAGAAGCTAAATCTACATAATTATAATTAGTTAAATCATCTGTTTTGTAGTTAATGCAGTACAATTCTTCTTTAATGGTTTTGTTGGTTGAAATTTCAGAAATTATTATATTTCCACCCTTTTTTATAATTCCAGTTTCTTCATCCAGTTCAGCATCATTACTTAAAGCTACAATATATCTTGGCTTTTTATTTGAATAAAGTATAATCGCTTCTTCTCTAACTTGCACACATTCTTCAAATTCAAATGTATATTCTTTGTCATAAGTTTTTAATCTTATATTCTTACTATCTACATATAATCTTGTTAGTTTATTTGTTTGTTCTTTATTCTGCCATTTTCCTAAAAGTGATTTTGTAAAAGACCTATATTCCAAGTTAAAAGTATCTTCATTTAATGTAACCACATATTCTTTTAATAAATTTTCATTATTTTTATATGTAATCTCAAAAATATCCCTAGATATCCATCTAATTTTTGCGTCATTTACTGTTTCAGACAAAGTTTGCATTGGTCTTGCAAAAATTACCACAGCGTTTTTATAAATACTTAATTCATTTGTTTCTCTATTTTGTTTTGCTACAAATTCGTATTTTAAATTATTAGAAAATCTAACATAGCTTTTATTCCTAAATCCATATATTCCCATAAAAGCAATATTTACTAATGTTATAATAAAAAATATAATTATTAATGCTAATTTAATTTTTTTCTTTCTAAATGAGAACAGTAAAAATAAAAAGAGTGTAGTAAAAATTATTTCATTTACTATATAAAAGAAACTATCTACTATATATTCAAAACCGTAGTTAAAAAATAAATAAAAGTATATGATTTGTAATGCTAAAAATATTATAAACAATATTGCAGATACTATTTTTGTAACTTTCTTAACTTTAGCTATCTTTTGGTTTCTTTTTTCCTGCTTATGATTTGCTTTTTCTAATGCTTCCTTGACAGCTTTTTCAATATCTATGTGTTTCTCACTATTGTTTAGTTTCAAATTGTCATCCTCTTTATTATTTATTACTTTTTCTTTAAATTTTTCTCCGTTAAGCAATTCTTCAACTGAAACATTTAATTCTTTAGACAATATGTTTAACATTGTTATATCCGGAAAGCTTAAACCTCTTTCCCATTTAGAAATAGCTTTATCTGTAATATTTATTTTATCTGCTAACTGTTTTTGAGTTAAGTTTTTTTCTTTTCTTAGTTCTTTAATAAAATTTCCAAATTTTTCATTATCCATAATTTTATAACTTATCATCCTCCTTACAAAAACTTTTTATCCTTCTATCTTATTTTTTGCTAGTTAGATAATAGCATTATATATAAAATTAATCAATCGACTGTTGGTAGAATTTCTATAAAACTGTTTTTATTAGTACTGCTAGTTTAACTGAAATTGTTTATTCCAAATACGCCAAAAGCTCAGCAATTATGCTGAGCTTTTGGTCACAGTCACGCTCCTATGCGGAGCTTAGAATTTCCATATCCACTTTTCTAAAA
>CALXWM010000062.1 GCA_944392425.1 uncultured Clostridia bacterium | reverse complement strand
AATTAAGATTTATAAGAATTTTAATAAATAAAAGACTGTTGAACAAAATATTTTTATATACTTTGTCAACAGTCTGACATCTTAATAAAATATTAAGATGTTTTTTGTGTGAAAAAAGCCTAAAAATCTTGATATTATAATTCATATTTGATATACTTATTGCATACTAAAATTTTAGGAGTGATTTAAATAAATGAGTAATAATAAAAAATCAAAGGAAAAGAAACAAAAAAGAAAAGGACGCAGAATTTTTGGAAAGATTGTACTTATACTTTTATTAATAATTATAATATTAGCAGGAGTATTTGCCTACAAAGTATATAAAAATGGTGGAGGACTAACAGGAATTGTAACAACACTTGTTGGTACAGATCCAGAAAAAATTAAAAACTTGCCAGACTTTTATTGTTTGCTACTTGGAAAAAGTGAAGCAATGACAGATACAATAATGGTTGCAAAATATAGTCCAAGTACAGGAAATGCGGCTCTTTTATCAGTACCTAGAGATAGCTTTGTTGGAAGTAATCCAAACACAGCAACAGCATCAGACAAAATTAATTCAAAATATCAGATGAGCCCACAAAGAACAATTGACGCAGTAAATGAATTAACGGGACTTAACTTAAAATATTATATAACTGTAGATACAAAAGCATTAAGAGATTTAGTTGATGCAATAGGCGGAGTATATTTTGATGTACCAATAAAAATGGACTATGATGACAGTTCACAAGATTTATATATACATTTAGAACCGGGCTATCAATTACTAGATGGAGAAAAAGCAGAATGGCTAGTAAGATTTAGACACAACAATAATGGAACATCATATTCATATGAATATGGCGACAACGATCTAGGAAGAATGAGAACACAAAGAGAATTCTTAATGGCAGTAGCTAAACAAACATTAAAACTAGAAAATATTATTAAAGTAAATGACATATTAAATGTAATTGAGCAAGAGGTTGAAACAAATATTGACTTTGATACTATGATGGAATATGCACCAGCATTACTTAATATAAATGCGGATAATATACAAACTGGTATGTTACCAGGAACACCACAATATTGCAATGGAGTTGCAGTTTACTTAGTTGATAAAGATGAAGCAAAAGATGTTGTAAATGAACTATTTTTAACATCATCAAACACTTCAACAAATGATCAAGAAAACTCAATTTCTAATGAAGTGGCAAATGAAATACAAACTGGAAACACAAATAAAACTTCATCAGAAATAAATACACAAAAAGAATTTAAAATTGAAATACTTAATGGAACAGGTAGTCAAACAAAATTAAACCAAGCCATAGACCAATTAGAAGCACAAGGGTATGAAGTTGCTAAAAAAGGTAATACTAATATAACTTCTACTACCACAATAATAAACAGAACAAACAACTCTAAACAAGACGAAGACTCTATTATAGCATTACTTGGAACCGGCGATGCCATTATAGGAGAAGATAATGCAAAGGTGGATTTTACAATAATTTTGGGAAGAGATTATTAAGCAAAAAACTATATATATTATTGCAAAATACAATAATTTACTCATTAATTCTATAATTAAATAGGGGGCACTAATCAATAATTATAATTGATTTGTGCCCTCTATTCGATTTTTTCAATACATTAAAAAAGACCAATATATCTTCTAATTTTTAGAAAATATAAAGGCCTTATAATAATTATTTTTTCTTTATAGAAATTACTGTAACTATAACTAATAATACACAAAATACTGCAAACAATGCCAAAATAATATTCATAACATTAGAACTATACACATCATGGGTTGCTATTAAATCGCTTTTGTAATCCACACCGTCAACAGTATATGTAATACTTCCAACAACCTGACCTTCTGCAATCGGAGCTAGTACACTACTAAACTGTATAACGGGAGTAACATCAACAACTTCGTCAGTAAAAACTACACAATTTAAAGTAGTAGTAGCTGTAACATCTAACTTTTTAGTATCTTCAGTTCCATTTACAATATTAATGGTTCTCACAATATCCCCCTCATTAACTAATTGCACTGATTTATAATTATCAAATCCATAATTAAATAAATTTATACAATCAGCTTCTCTTGTAGCAGTACCATCAGATAAACGCTCACCTTTTAAAATAACGCAAATTAAATCAATTCCATCTTTACTTGCAGTAGCAATAACACAATATCCTGCTGCATCAGTATATCCTGTTTTTAAACCATTTGCATATTCATAATAATACCTATGATTACTTCTTAATAAAGCATTTGTTGAAGTATATGTAGGATGATTCTCGTTCTTTGGTAAATTATATGAGGCTTTAGAACCAATAGATCTTATTATGGCATTTTCATAGGCATATTTACCAATTAAAGCTAAGTCATAAGCAGTAGAATAATGGTTATCATTATATATTCCATTAGGATTAACAAAGTTAGTATTTGTACAACCAATTTCTTTTGCTTTATTATTCATCATAGTAGAAAACTCTGCAATACTATTATCAAAAGCCTCTCTACTAGTTTGAGTAGTTTCAAAAACATAATTAGGATTATCTAGGTTAGCTATATATTCTGCCAAAACATAAGCAGCATCATTAGCTGATGCAATCATTGTAACATTCAAAAGTTCTTCAACTGTATAAACTTCACCAGGAGTAATGTATCCCAAAGAATAAGAATATGGTACGGCATTTACAGCCCAATAACTAACAGTAACTTCTGCATTCAAATCACAATTTTCAACAGTCAAAATTGCTGTCATAACTTTAGTGGTACTTGCAGGGTACATCTGCTTAGTAGAATTTTTCTCATAAAGAACTTTACCTTGCTTTGAATCTATTAAAATTGCGGCTTCAGAATTAACAGTAGGCGTAGAAGATGCATTACTTGAAACTCCAAAAGATAAAAATAAGCTAAAAACAAATGCAAAAACAGTACAAAAATATATAAACTTTAATTTCTTAAAAACCTTCATTATTTCTCCTTTAAACATACAAAAAATATAATATCAATAAATAAAAAAGAAATCAATAGAAGAAATGGGAAATTTTATAAAAATTGAACTTTAGAGCTAAGCTTTAAAGTTCAGAAAGGAATTTGTTATGAAAGATATAATATTAAATTTAAGCAAAAAACAAAAAATTATTTTATCAATAGTTATTAGTATAATATTCGTGTTGGTATTGATATATGTGTATCAAAATTTATATGAGGAAGATACGGAGATAATACTAACAAATGAAGAAAACGTGCTAGATGCAGAAACAAATGAGATTGTGGATTCGAATGAAGAAATCAGTTCTCAAAATAATAGTGAGCCAAAAGAAACTGTTGTTGTTCATGTAATAGGCGAAATAAATAATCCGGGAGTAGTAACCCTGCCAGAAGGCTCAAGAATAATAGACGCAATAAACATGGCAGGAGGAAAAACGGAAGAGGCTGACTTATCTAAAATAAATTTGGCATACATAGTAGAAGACGGAACGCAAATATATATACCTAGAATTAACGAAGATTTAAACCAGGTGAACCTTATTTCCGATGGAGCAGGTATAGGAGTGGTAATTACTAATTCAAACGTTGAAGAAAATGAGGTAGATTCAAAAGTGAACATAAATACAGCAAGTAAAGAAAAACTAGAAACTTTGCCCGGAGTTGGAGAAACAACAGCTCAAAAAATAATAGATTACAGAGAAGCTAATGGAAAATTTAAAACAATAGAAGATATAAAAAATGTAAGTGGAATAGGAGATAGCAAATATGAAAGCTT
>CALXWM010000061.1 GCA_944392425.1 uncultured Clostridia bacterium | reverse complement strand
AATTAAGATTTATAAGAATTTTAATAAATAAAAGACTGTTGAACAAAATATTTTTATATACTTTGTCAACAGTCTGGAAGAAAGCAAATAAATAATTTGCTTTCTTTGTTTTTTAGGAGGATATTATGCAAGATATAATAAGACATATAAGTTTTAATGGAGTCGACTATCCTTTAGCCTTTACATTAAATGTAATTGAAAAGATTCAGGACAAATATGGTTCCTATGAGAAATGGGGAGAGATGACAGATGGAAAAGAGCAAGAAGTAAATATAGGAGCATTAAAGTTTGGAATATTAGAAATGATAAATGAAGGAATAGACATAGAAAACGAAAGTAGAGAAAATAAACGAAGCTTTTTAAATGGCAAACAAGTTGGAAGATTAATTACAGAGATTGGTTTAGAAAATTTGACCAAAAAAGTTCAAGAGACAGTTATAGATTCCACTAAAAGAGAATCAAATGAAGAAAAAAACGCGTAATCCACGAGAATGACGAAGATTATATCATTGATTTCTCGTGGTTATTATTTATAGGACATTGTCTATTAGGATTTACTGAAAAAGAAGTAGGAAGAATGACTATAAGGAAACTATTAGCATTATATCAGCATTATAAAAATAACTATGATTTTAGGTTACAAAAACTTACATATTATGAACTAGAAAAGAAAATTAATCATCGAGGTGAATTATTTGATGATTAATAAAGTGGAGGACAAAATGGAGAAAATAAAATGTCCGAATTGTGGACATACACTAATCTTTGCAACTAATATAGATGCAGAATTAAAGTGTAATAGATGCAAAAAAATAATAAAAATACAAAAAGAAAAGAGTGAGGAGCACGCACAAACAATAGTGAAGTAGTTACCCAATACCTTTCTTTATTTTACAGATAAAGAAGGTGAAAATATGTCGTCTAGTTTTGGTGGCTCAGTAAAACTGACTGGTGAAAGTGAATATAGAAAAGCATTAAAAGATATAACTACTAATTTGAAAAATGTATCAAGTGAATTAAAACTAACAAATGTTCAATTTAATTCTGGAGATAAAACAGTAAAGGATGTAAAGACTTCCTATTCAAACATGAATAATACTATTCAAGAGCAAAAAGAAAAAATAAGTAGCTTGAGAGTAGCATTGTCAGAAGCGGAGAAAGAGTATGGATCTAATAATGAAAAAGTAAAAAACTTTAAAACACAGCTTAATAATGCTGAAACACAGCTTTTGCAAATGGAATCTGCAACCGACAAAAGTAATAAAGAATTAAAAGAAATGAAAAATGGTTTTGACGATGCAGGTCAAAGTTCAATAAAATTTGGAGATTTACTAAAAGCCAATGTTCTAGGAGATTTTATAACTAGTGGAATAAAAACTTTAGCAAGTGGAATTAAAGAAGTTGGTTCAGCGATGCTTAACATAGGAAAGCAATCATTAGATAGTTATGCTGATTATGAGCAATTAACTGGTGGTGTAGAAACACTTTTTAAAGGAAGTGCTAGTACAGTTGAAGAATATGCTCATAATGCTTACAAGACAGCAGGACTATCTGCAAATGAATATATGGACACAGTAACATCTTTTAGTGCTAGTTTATTACAAAGTTTAGGCAATGATACAGAAAAGAGTGCTAAATATGCTGACCAAGCAATAACAGATATGTCAGATAATGCAAATAAAATGGGTACTGATATGACAATGATCCAAAATGCATATCAAGGATTTGCTAAACAAAACTATACAATGTTAGATAACTTGAAGCTCGGCTATGGTGGAACAAAAGAAGAAATGCAACGATTATTGGAAGATGCAGAAAAACTAACAGGAAAAAAATATGATATAAGTAACTTTGCAGATATAACTCAAGCTATTCACGCAATTCAAACAGAAATGGGTATTACAGGTACAACAGCAAAAGAAGCAAGTACAACAATTGAAGGATCGTTAAACTCTATGAAGTCATCTTGGACAAACTTGTTAACAGCATTTATAAGTCCTGATATGTCATTAGAAGATGAACTTAATAATTTTGTAGATACTGTTCTTACTGCTGGAGATAACATTCTTCCAAAGATAAATTCAATAGCAGATAGTATTGTTCAAGTAATTCCAGGAATAATTGGAAAAATTAATGAAAATTTACCAACAATTTTACAAACTGGAACTGAAATTTTGCAAACTCTAATTAATGGAATTGAAACTACATTACCAAGTTTAATGCCGATGGTTACTCAACTTATTTCTACATTATTAACATTCGTAACAGAAAATTTGCCAACTATAATTAATCTTGGAATAAATATTTTATTGTCGTTAATCCAAGGAATATCACAAAGCTTGCCTGAATTGATTCCAGTTGTTATTGAAGCTATTACAACAATAGTAACTAACTTGTTAGATAACATAGATTTAATTATAGATGCAGGAATACAGTTATTGATTGGTTTGGCTGAAGGTTTAATAAATGCTTTGCCACAATTAATTGATAAGATACCTATAATAATAGATAAATTAATAACAGCAATAACTGATAATTTACCTAAAATTATTGAAATGGGTGTTACTTTAATTATTAAGCTGGCTGAAGGATTAATTAAAGCCATTCCGCAATTAGTTAGTAAAATACCTGAAATAATTGTTGCGTTAGTAAATGGATTTGGAAACTTTTTCTCCAACATGGCGGATGTAGGTAAAAATCTGGTTAGTGGAATTTGGGAAGGAATAAAAAACGCAAAAGATTGGTTAATAGGAAAAGTTAAAGAATGGTGTGGTAATATTATAAATGGAATTAAATCATTTTTTGGAATACATTCACCATCTAAAGTTTTTAAAGATGAAATAGGTACAAATTTGGCTTTAGGATTAGGAGAAGGTTTTTCTGATACAATGAAGGATGTATCACAAGACATGTCAAATTCAATTCCAAGAGAATTTGATATTAATCCTACAATTTCAGAAACTACGAATACTAGTCAATTGAGTTTAGAAAATATAACAAAAGCATTTGTTACTGCAGTTAAGAAATTAGATGCAAAAATAATTATTGATAAGGATGTTGCTGGAAGATTTGTTATAGCATCTGTTGATAGCAATTTTGGAAAAATATATGATTAAGGAGATGCAAAATGAAAGTAAGAAGATTTTTATTAGAGAATGAAAAAGGACAACGATACAGACTAGATAGTTTGAATGAAGGTTGCTTTCTTACTTCTCCTAGCAACTTGGGTTATTCGTATGAATCAGATTTTGAAAGATTAGGTTATAATTTTATCGAGAATAATAGAAAAATTGAACAGAAAAATCCTAGTGGAACAGCATATTTTAAATCATACGATAAGGTAAAAGAGTTTATAGATTTTATTGAAAACTCTATAAAATTAAAATGGATATATATAGTACCTTATGATTCTACTGAAAAAACATATTATAGAGATGTATCTATGATAAGATTGGATAAAACCGAAAAAGAGGGAAAATGGCTTGCTTGTCCTGTTGAATTTGCTGGCTTGTCTTTATGGTATGAAGAAAATACAGTAATTTATACTATAACACCACAAACTGATGAAATTCGTTGGGATTTTAAATGGGATAGTAAGTTTTCAGACTACGATTCAAGAAATCTACAGTATGTTAATAAAGGTCACACAGATGCTCCTATTTTAGTTCAAATGGATGGGCATCTAGTAAATCCTAGAATTGAGCTATATGTAGATGGAGAACTATATCAAAGTGTAAAGATAACAGTAGAAATACAAGAATATGAGAAATTATTATATGGAACTAAAGAAAATGACTTTTATATAATGAAGCAAAATACAGATGGTACAACAACAAGTTTATTTGATTTAGATCATATAGATTTTGAGAATGATAATGTAATAAGAATACCTGTAAATAGAAGTTGTGAATTAAGATTAACAGCAGATAATGAAGTATTAAATGCACAAGTAACTGTATTACCTCAATATAAAGCTGTTTAGGAGGTATTTATGGAAAATCAACTAACAATTAAATTTAACGACAAAGATTATACTTTAATTTACAATGAACAATCAGGATATTATGAAATAGATTTACAAGCTCCAAGTTTGGGTGGAGTTTATGATATAGATATTACATTTAGAGATATTTTTGGAGAAATTTACACAGATGAAGCAACTATTCAAGTATTAGCAAAAGAGCCTATAAGAATAGAACAAAATAAAGTATTTATGTGGATTTTTGATTATTTTACATTTAAAGTAAAGGATATTGTAGAATTATCAAATTATGAAATAAATATAGATGAAGAAACTAATTCAAATACAATTATAGATGTATTAAAGAAAACAACAGCAAAGGCCAGAGATATTATTGTAATTAAAAAGAATAATGAAATTATATATTGGGGAACTATAAATAACATTCAAAATACAGATGGACAAAATCTGTATGAATATATTATTAAGTATGCTACTAATTTATTTGACCAAGATATTAT
>CALXWM010000060.1 GCA_944392425.1 uncultured Clostridia bacterium | reverse complement strand
TGAAGTAGAAAAAAATCGAGACATTTTTACATAAAAATGTAATAAAAAATTGGGACATTTTTACTAAAAATTCACACTTTTTGTTGTAATTTCAAGCCAAAATCATTGACTTTTTTTCGTTTATTATGTTATACTTTTTCTAGTGTTTGGTAACTCCTTCAGTTGGGTGCATAAATTAGTAATTATTTTTTAACTATTATTTTATGCACCTAACTCTTCACAAGACGTTAGATGCAAATACATATGGAAGGAGGTAAAAGAATTGAGTACAAAAGATATGAACAATTATGATATTGCAACTAAGTACTTGGGTAGGGCTTTAATTACTTTAATTATTGGCATCATTCTAGTTATACTCGCTGCTCTAGGTTGTAACTCAAATATGAGTATTACAAATAAAGGAATCGAAGTCCATACTCTAAACTCCAATTCCACTCCAAACTTTTTTGAGTAAGAGCTTCGGCTCTTATTCTTTTTATATTAACATTTTATCATCATTTTTTCGTCTTGTCAAGAAATTTTTGTAGTGATATAATAATTTAAAATTTATAGAATTTTCATCTTAGCATAAAGCTAGAAAGGATGATATTTAAGTGAAAGAAACAAATGATACAATGATGCAATATTTTGAATGGTATATGCCAAATGACTGCAATCTTTGGCAGAGTCTTCAAAATGTTGGCAAAGATTTAAAAAAATTAGGTATAAATTATTTATGGCTTCCACCCTGCTTTAAATCTGCAGGTGGAATTAATGATACTGGTTATGGTGTATATGATTTATATGATATGGGCGAATTTATGCAAAAAGGTAGTATTCGCACTAAATATGGTACTAAGCAAGAATACCTAGATGCAATTAAATATTTGCAAAAATCTGGCATAAAAGTTTTAGCAGACATTGTTTTAAATCATAGATTTGGTGCAGATGAAAAGGAAGAAATTATAGCATATAAAGTTGATCCTAATAACAGAAATGAGGTTATTGGAACATACAGAACAATTGAAGCTTGGACTAAATTTAAGTTTGCTGGAAGAAATAATACCTATTCTGACTTTAATTTAGATTGGTCTCATTTTAATGGTATTGACTATGATGACAAACAAAAAGAACATGGTATTTTTAGATTTTATGGTAAGCATTGGAGTGATGATGTAGACAAAGAGCTTGGCAACTATGATTATTTAATGGGTTGTGATGTTGATTTTAATAACCTAGACGTTGTTGATGACTTATTTAGATGGGGAAAATGGTTTTTAAATCAAACTAATGTTGATGGTTTTAGACTAGATGCTATAAAACATATACGTTCCTCTTTTTACAAAAGGTGGCTACATGATTTAAAAGCTGAAACGGATAAAGATTTGTTTACTGTTGGCGAATATTTTAGTTGTAATGTTAATTCTCTTATAAACTATTTGCAAAAGAATGATGAAATAGATACATTATTTGATGTTCCGCTTCATGACCATTTTAAAATTGCATCAGAAAGTTTTGGCCACTATGATATGAGAAAATTATTTGAAGACACATTAGTTGATAAAAGACCATCTAAAGCTGTAACTTTTGTAGATAATCATGATACTGAACCTCGGACAAAGTTTGGAATCGTGGGTAAAAGAATGGTTTAAACCTCTTGCCTATGCTTGCATATTATTAAGACAAGAAGGGATTCCTTGTATATTTTATGGAGATTATTACGGTATTCCTTTCAAAAACATAGCTCCTATGAAAGAAATTTTGAACATATTGCTTTTGGCTAGAAAATATTTAGCCTATGGCATTCAAAGAGATTATTTAGACGATAACAATATTATAGGTTGGGTTAGAGAAGGTGATTATTATCACCAAGATTCTGGAATGGCTGTCATTTTAAGTGATGGTGACGGTGGATGCAAATGTATGAATGTTGGCAAAAATTTAGCTAATAGTATTTTATATGATTGCACAGGTAATATAAAAGAAACTGTATATGTTGATAAAGATGGAAATGGTATTTTCTATGTAAATGGTGGCAGTGTTTCAGTATGGATTAAAAAGGATAATATGTATAATTTGTAAATTCTAAATATATGTTCTAGAACATATATTTAGAATTTCATTGAAGTATTTGCATTTTAAACTGAATTTTTTGATTTAGCTTACTTCTTCTAATTCCTCATTAAAAACAACTACATCTTCGTTTTTAGCAATTAAAGCTTTTATTTTTATTCCGTCTTTCTTAAACATTTTCTCATGCTCTGTTTCAATATTTTCTTCTCCAAGCCAAAATCCTTGCTCATTTGCTAAATCATAAGTTGTTTTTTCTATATTAAAACCTGCAGATTTAAAATATTTAATAGTATCTTCAAATAAATAATCATCATCTGTTTTAAAAAATATATATCCACCTTTTGCTAAGAATGTTTTGTATTGTTCGAGTTGTCTTGGATGAGTAAGTCTTTTTTTATGATGTTTTCCTCTAGGCCAAGGATTGCAGAAATTTATATAAATTCTTTGTACATTATCTTCTTTTCCAAATATATTAGATATTAAAGAAATGTCATAGCGAGTAAGTTTTAAGTTTGTAACTACTTTTTGCTTTTCTATTTCATTATCTATGTTTTCTTTTTGCAAAGTATTTCTAATTCCATACTCTTTTTCAACATTTCTTTTGGCTATTCCAAGCATACTATCTACCAGGTCAATTGCTACATAGTTAATGAACCTATCTTTATTCGAATAAGCCATTTTAGCTATAAAATTACCCTTACCACATCCTAATTCTAAATAGATTGGATAATCATTATTAAAAGCAGTTTTCCACTTATTTTTAAACATTTGTGGATTATCTATATAAAAAGGACTTGTTTCAAGCTCTTCTCTAGCCCATGGTTTAAATCTTATTCGCATTTAAACGTTCTCCTCTCTTTGATTGTGTTTTTTAACTTTATTTTAATATTTTAAACTCTAAAACATAAATACTTTTTAATTCATAAATATATTTTAGCAAAATTTCTAATGTTTTTCAATGTTTTTTCATCATTTTTTCAAAATACTCTTACTAGTCCATAAAAAACTAGTAAGAGATACTTGATATAATAAAAGGAGTTGTAGAGGAAACTTAATAAATTTTTAGCTTTTGGGGGGCACTAATATTTTTTATAGGAATAATTTAGAAAACAAATCCAAGACTTTATAACAAAGCTATTGTTATAAAGATAGAAAATAATTTAAAACTTTAATTCAATATAATAATTTAATTATCCTTTTGTTTCCTCTACAAGATTAATAACTTAGTTAAATATTAAAAGTTTATTTGTAAAAAATTATGTGATTTTAATTGAGATATTAAAATAAACTGATAAAATAATAAATAAAATAAATATTAGATAATATTTTAAATATCTATAAAGTCTGCCTTGCTAAGTTGTATGACAATATAATACATTGTTTTCCACTAAATGTCAATATATTTTTGACAATAATTCGTCGACAAATTTCGACATTATTCGACATTTTTAACAGTCAGAAGTGGTTACTTCATAAAAATGGCTAAAATATATATTTATTTTATTAGTGAACTACAAAAAATTATTGAAGTTATACAGTTTTTGTGCTATAATAATTTAGAACTTTAAAAACTTATGTAAGGAGTTGAAATTAATTGAAAATTACATCTGATAGTGAAACATTGGCTGAGAACAAAGTTTTAATATTATATGTATTAGATACAGTAAAGAAGCCAATCACAAATGATGCATTGTATAGTATTGTTAATTCAGCAATTGACTTAAACTACTTTTATTTTCAACAATTTTTGTTGGATTTAATCGAGGCTAAATATGTTGTATGCTATACAAAAGAAACTCAAGATGTATATGAACTCACAGAAGCTGGTAAAAATACTCTAGATTTAACTCTAGATATATTACCAGGAATTATAAAATTAAAAGTTGATACTAATTTAAAAAGTAATATAGAAATGTTTGAAAATGCTCAATCTATAGTGTCAGAATACACACCAAAAAGTGAAAATGAATATGAAGTAGTTTGCAAAATTATTGAAGATAATGAAGTTATTTTTGAAATAAAAACTTTTGCTTATTCTAGAGAGCAAGCTCAAAACATAGTTGAAAATTGGAAGAAAAATGCTACGAACTTATACCCTCAACTAATAGGTTTGCTAACGAACAAATAAATTTCAGTTGGAGACGGTCTTAAATTGAAAATTTTAGATGATACTTAAATCACAATATACATTCGTTCTAGAACATATATTGTGATTTATAATTTATTTTATTTTTTCGATTTAAGACCGTCTCTAATTGAAATTTTAGCCTAATAGTTTTGCTTTAATTTGGTTTATATCTAATATTTCTTTTTTACCAGTTTTAGTATTTTCAACTTCTGCTTTTCCTTCAAAGCTATCATATAGTTCTTTAGCTTCTTTTACCTTTTCTTCATTGTCTAATTTAGGTATTATTTGAATTGTATATGGAGCAATTTGCTCTGGTAATGAAATTCCTATAACTGTTCCATTTCCATCCTTTATAACTGAATTTTCATAAATAGCTGCAACTAATCTACTTACACCTATTCCATAGCAACCCATATAATATGGTTTTTGAGTATTATCTTTGTCAATAAATCCTATATTCATTGAATCTGAATATCTTGTTCCTAGTTGGAATATATGTCCTACTTCAATTGCTTTTGTAGTTTTTAAGTTTGAAATATCTTCTATTCCATATTCTTCTTTCAAATATTCTTCATAGTTTTCTTTTTCTAATACTTCTGTATTTAGTGCTATTTTTCTATTTTCATCATAAAGAATTGTATCTTCACCAATTGGTGATACAAGCATAAACTCTTCACTCTTTTTTCCACCCATTGCACCATTGTCTGCAATAACTGGTAATAGCTCTATACCTAATCTTTCTCCCATTTTGATATATGCATTTCTAACCTTTGCATATGATTCTTCTAATCCGCTTAAGTCTGTATCAAAGCTATATGCATCCATCATTAGAAATGACCTACCTCTTAGTAAATATCCTCTTGTTCTAATTTCATTTCTGTACTTTTCGCCTATTTGGTAAACTGTAACTGGCATATGTTTATATGATTTTAATTTTTCTGCCATAAATTCTATACAAGCTTCTTCTGCTGTTGGAGCTAAACATAGCTCTCCTCTATCTGAATCTACAACTAACATTGTGCCATCATTTACATATGTATCCCATCTACCTGATTTTTTCCAAAT
>CALXWM010000059.1 GCA_944392425.1 uncultured Clostridia bacterium | reverse complement strand
ACATTAATATATCTTAATATAAAAATTCCTTGCTATTTTTTGCAATATATAGTAAAATAATACAAGAAAATGAGTTATGAAAAATAGAATAATAACATAAATTTATAAACAATCGATAAAATATAAATTTTAAACATCAATAAAAACATTAATTTTAGAAAGGTGAAACAATGTCAAAAGGAACAGTAGCAATAATAGGAAAGCCTAATGTTGGAAAATCTACTTTCTTCAATTATTTAGTTGGACAAAGACTATCAATAGTTGAAGATACTCCGGGTGTTACAAGAGACAGAGTATATGGAGAAACAAACTGGAGAGGTAAAGACTTTACAATAATTGATACAGGCGGAATTGAAGAAAAGGCAAATGATGTAATAAGTATCCAAATGAGACTACAAGCAGAGCTAGCAATAGATGTAGCTGATGTAATCGTTTTTATAACAGATGTTACAACAGGAATAACTCCAGATGATAGAGACATTGCATTAATGCTTAAAAAGTCAAAAAAGCCAATAGTGCTTGTATGCAATAAAGTAGATGATTTCAAAAAGTTAGAAAATGACACTTATGAATTTTATAATTTAGGACTTGGCAGGCCTTATCCAATATCATCTGCACACGCAAAAGGAATTGGAGATGTGCTAGATGCAATATATGAATATCTACCAGAAAAAGATGAAAACGATGAAGATAAAGAATACATAAAAGTAGCAATAATAGGAAAACCTAATGTTGGAAAATCATCTTTGGTAAATAAAATCTTAGGTGAAAATAGAAGTATAGTAAGTAATATTGCAGGAACAACTAGAGATGCCATAGATTCTAAGTTTGAAAATGAGCATGGAAAATATTTTTTTATAGATACAGCAGGTTTAAGAAGACACAGCAAAGTAGAAGAAAATATTGAAAAATATAGTGTTCTAAGAACTGAGCTTGCAATAGAAAGAGCAGATGTATGCTTGCTTATGATAGATGCCAATGAAGGAGTAACAGAGCAAGATACTAAAATTGCGGGTCTAGCGCATGAGGCTGGAAAAGCCGTAATAATTGCTATAAATAAATGGGATGAATATGACAAAGAAAATGGTACTTTAGAAAATTATACAAAAGATGTATATAATAAATTATCATATTTGGCATATGCTCCAATATTGTTTATTTCAGCAAAAACAGGACAAAGAGTAGAAAAATTATTTGAATTAATAAATGAAGTTTCAAATAATAATGCAATGCGTATTGCAACATCAGTTTTAAATGAGCTTTTAGCTGAGGCGGTTGCGATAGTTCAACCACCAACAGATAAAGGGAAAAGGTTGAAAGTACTTTACATGACACAAGTAAGTACAAAACCACCAACATTTGCAATATTTGTAAATGATAAAAAGCTATTTCATTTTTCTTATGAAAGGTATATTGTTAATAAATTAAGGCAAGAATTTAACTTTAAGGGAACGCCAATTAGGATTCTAGTAAGGGAAAGAAATGAAAGCTAAAAAAGAATTAAATTTTGGCTAGGCGTTCAAGAAAGAAATACCGGAGGCGTATGTTGCTATACGCTGAGGATTTTCTTTTGAAGAACAACGACGCAAAAATTGTAATTATTTTTTAGCAGTATATAAAGGAGGAAAAATAAAATGATTTGGGCACTAATTTTAACAGCAATAATAGCATATTTATTAGGAAGCATAAGCTTTTCAATTATTTTTACAAAAAAATTCGCAGGATTTGATGTAAGACAAAAAGGCAGTGGAAATGCAGGTAGTACAAATGTATTAAGAACAGCAGGAAAAAAGCCAGCAATATTAACACTTATATGTGATGTATTAAAAGGTGTAGTAGCAGTTTTAGTAGCATTTTTAATGGGAAAAATAGCAAATGCTGATGTGTGGAATGCAGCTCTTTTAATACAAATTGCAGGTGTATGTGTTGTACTTGGACACACATTCCCAATATTCTTTGGATTTAAAGGTGGCAAAGGTGTTGCAACAGCACTAGGTGTATTATTAATTACAAACTGGCAAATAGGACTAATTTGCTTAGTATTTGCTTTAGTATTAATGGCAATTACTAGAATAGTAGCACTTGGCTCAATTGCAGCAGCAATTCTTTTCCCAGTACTTTGCTTCTTCATAACAAATAATTTCTTAGTAGGTGATTCATCTACAAGAATATCATACCTAGTTTTCGGAATAATTATGGCACTAATTGTTATATTCAATCATAGGTCAAATATTCAAAGAATGGCTAGTGGAACAGAGAATAAATTAATATTTAAAAAATAAATTTGGAGGAACGCAAATGAGTAAAAATATTGCAGTAGTAGGTAGCGGTAGCTGGGGAATGGCTTTAGCTAACCACTTAGCAGAAATGGGAAACACTGTTAAAGTATGGTCTTTTACAGAAGAGGAGAAAAATTTAATAAATAATGAGAGAAAATGTATGTTTATTCCAGACATGGTTTTGGATGAAAAAATATATTGCTCAAATGATGTTGTAGAAGTTGTAAAAGATGCAGATTATATATTTCATGTTACACCATCTAAAGTTACAAGAAATGTATTTAAACAATATAAAGATTATGTTAATGATAAACCTATTGTAATTTGTTCAAAAGGATTGGAAAACGCAACATTAAAAACTTTGGATGAGGTAATGCTAGAAGAATTACCTAGTGCAAAAATAGCAGCATTTTCAGGTCCAAGTTATGCAACAGAAGTTGTAAAACATATTCCGACAGCCATAATTTTAGCATCAAAGCATGATGATGTTTTAGATGAAGTATCAAGCTTACTTATGAATGAATATATGAGAATATATAAATCAAGAGATGTTGTAGGAGTAGAAGTTGGAGGAGCTTTAAAAAATATAATTGCATTTTGTGCTGGAATTTGTGCTGAACTTAATTTTGGAACAAATGCTGAAGCAGCACTTATAACAAGAGGCTTGGCAGAAATCACAAGAATTGGCGAAAAAATGGGAGCTGACAAAAACACATTTTTTGGACTTTCAGGATTAGGAGATTTAATACTTACTTGTTCAAGTGATGAAAGTAGAAATAGAAGAGCAGGAAGATTAATAGGAAAAGGCAAAACTATTGAAGAAGCTAAAAAAGAAATAGGCATGACAATAGAAAGTGTTGAAAATATTGAAGTTGCAAAAAAATTAGCTGAAAAATATGATGTAGAAATGCCAATAGTAAATGCAGCATATGATGTTTTATACAATAACTTAAAGCCACAAGATGCAGTAAATAAATTAATGACAAGAGCAATAAAATTTGAAATGGAATAAAATCTAAGACCAACATTTATAATTAAATTTAATGAATAAATTCTAAACCTCGCGCAAATACTAGTAGCGAGGTGTTTTTATGAAAAATCAAATTAGTAAATATTTGCTTATAACTTTAATGATTATTTTTGTGATTTTATTAGCAATATTAATATATATTAGATTTTTGGGAAGTAATGAGGGCGAAGAATATGCTATACTTACCGAAAAAGCAGAGGGTGAAATAACATATTTAGATTCATCTATTATTCAACTTATGAACAATCTTAATAATATTTCATATTCAAGGTATCAGGTGACAATAAAAGAAGTTAATGAGAGTGAACAACAAGATAATACATCAAATAATAGTGAAAGTGCAGGAAATGGTTCACAGACGACTGAAAGTGCCAGACAAAGTAGTAGTGGTAGTGAACAAAATCGGTGGAAATGAACGAAGCAGTGATCAAAGCGGAGGCAGTTCGGGAGGTAATAGCAATGCCTCAGAAAGCACAAATCAAAGCGAAGCAAGGACATCAAGATTGGCACAAGTAGACTCACTATTAAATTCAAATTATGATGATATACCATGGGATGAAATCTCTTATGGAGTAGAAACTTTGTATACTGCATGGCCAACAATTAGTATAGATATGAAGGCTCTAAATGTTGGAGAAAGTGATATTTCAAGCTTTAGCACAACACTTGATGGAGTAGCGCAGGCAGTTAAAGTACAAGATAAGAATAGTGCTCTTATAAATTTATATAACTTATATACACTTTTACCAAAATATTTATCATATTTTTCAAGTGATGAAACTAAATTAAATGTATATAACACAAAAGCATATGTACTAAGCAGTTATGTATCAGCAAATAGCGAAAATTGGGGAGAGATGAATACAAATGTAACAAATGCAATAAATACATTATCTAAAAATATGCAATCTGAGAAATTAAATAATATTGAAAAGACCGCTTTAGAAAAATCTTATACATTGTTAGAAGAATTAAAAAGAGGAATAGGAGTAGAAGATAAAGAGATTTTTTATTTGAAATATAAGCTTGCAATGGAGCAACTTGAAATATTGTAATTAAAAATCACATAATTAAAAGGGCTAGTTTTTAGCCCTTTTTAATTGTCATCTTTTTTATTTAAAATTATTTTTCTTCATCTTGCTTTTTCATATTATTTTGTTCATTTCCTTTTGGACAGTTTTTAGATGAATTCTTTTTATCTTTTTTACAATCTTTTTTACCCATATATAGGCACCTCCATTTCTATTTGAAATTCATTTATATTATTAACTAAATTTGTAAATTTTATACATATTTAAATTTTAAATTACTTTATACATTTGTAGAGTATAAAAATTAAATGACATACAAATTTGACAATCTGCTCAAATATGTTATAATTAAAAGGTGAGTAAGCTGAGTAATCGCGCATTGTCAGTGCCGAAAGGCGGCATGTGAGGAAAGTCCGGGCCCCATAGAGCAAGGATGCTGGATAACGTCCAGTAGGGGTGACCTTAAGGAAAGTGCAACAGAAAATAACCGCCTAAAGTTTTTAGGTAAGGGTGAAAAGGCGAGGTAAGAGCTCACCGTAGATGTGGTGACACATCTAGCCGTGTAAACCCCATCTGGAGCAACACCGAGACTAGGAGGCTAAGACTGCTCGTCATCTCCTTAATTTGGTGGCATGAGGTATGTAGCAATACATATCCTAGATAAATGATTACTTAGAACAGAACCCGGCTTATAGGCTTACTCACAATTTCTATTTCTTTTTTAGTAATTGGATGTACGAATTTTATTCTATAAGCATGAAGAGCTTGTCTGTCGATTAAATCCGAAGGCTTTCCGTATAAAGTATCTCCTAATATTGGATGACCAATATATGCCATATGAACACGTATTTGATGAGTTCTGCCAGTATGCAAAATGCATTTTACTTCTGTTAAATCTTCTTCACCAATATTAAAATTCTTTATTACTTCATATTCAGTAATAGCCTTTTCTCCATCATCTGAAACACATCTTTCAATAATGCTATCTGCCTTTCTTTTAATAGGTTTATCAATAATTCCTTTACCTTCTAATTTACCAACAACTATTGAAATATATTCTTTTGTGTAAGCTTTGAGCCTTGATTGTATATATTCATTCTTAGCAAACATGACAATTCCAGATGTATCTTTGTCTAATCTATTTATTGGTCTAATTAATCTATGTAAATTAATAGAATCATAATAATATTTTAAACCATTAGATAGGCTGTTTTCATAATAATTAAGTGAAGGATGGACAGGCATATGAGGAGGTTTATCTATAATAACCAAACTATCATCTTCATATAAAATTTTTAAATCCATTTTTACTGGAACAATATTTGAATTATCTTCTTCAAAATTCAAATCAACTTCAATTAAATCATTTTCATTAACAGGAAAATCTAAATAAATGTTATTTGAACCATTTAAATATATTTTTTTATTTTGTTTCAATTTAAGTAATAATCTATTTGAAATTCCAAAGTG
>CALXWM010000058.1 GCA_944392425.1 uncultured Clostridia bacterium | reverse complement strand
ATGGAAGATTTAGAATTTGAATCTGAAAAAGAAAAATTAAAAGAAACAGTACATAAGTTTAAAGAAACTATTTCATACTATGAAGAAAGAGCAAAAGCAGTTCCGAGGCTGTATAAGGATAATGACATAATGATTGAAAGTCTCATCAATATGTATGATGATAAAATGAGGCTAATTTTTAAAAACATGGACAAACCATATTTTGCAAGAATTGATTTTAATAGGGATAATGAAAAGAACATAGAGAAAATCTATATAGGCAAGGTTGGAGTTACAGATGAAGAAAATAATATTGTTACTGTTGACTGGCGTGCTCCTATTTCTTCAATTTATTATGACAGCAATATAGGAAGAACAAAATACATAGCACCAGAGGGCATTTGCGAAGGTGAGCTCTTACTAAAAAGACAATTTAATATAGAAAATCAAAAACTCATAAGTTACCAAGATGTTGATACTGTTGCAAATGATGAATTATTAAAACCATATTTATCATCTAGTGCAGATAATAGATTAAAAAATATTGTATCTACAATTCAAAAAGAACAAAACGAGATAATAAGAGAGTCATTAAATAAAAATATAATTGTTCAAGGAGTTGCAGGTAGTGGTAAAACAACAGTTGCTTTGCACAGAATAGCGTATTTAGTATATAACTACAGGGATACTGTCAAACCAAATCAATATCTAGTAATCGGACCAAATAAATTCTTTGTAAGTTATATTTCAAATGTACTTCCAGATTTAGATGTAGATAATGTTAATCAACTTACTTATGATGAATTATGCAAAGAGTACATAAATGAAGATTTTTCCTTGATTAGTGAAGATGAAAAAATTAAACAATATATTAAAAATCCTAATTCACTTAATTTTCAAAATTTAAAAGTTTCCATGGAGTTTAAAAATGCTTTAGATAAATATATTGAAGAAATAGATAAAAACATAATTCCAAATAAGAATATAGAAATAAAAGGCTATGTTGTATTTTCTTCGGAATTTATTAAGAATACATATAATTCGATTAAAAACCATGTTATTTATGACAATATTGAGAAAAAAGTTAATAGAACTAAACTGTTACTGCAAAAGTATATAGAAGACAATTTAGATAATATAAAAGAAAGTTTGCAAAATCAGTTTAAAGAAAAGACTAAAGGAGTGTCTAATGAAATAAAGTATAAAGAAATGGACACTTTGTCTAGCATTGAAAAAGAACTGTCAAAAGGATTTAAACAAAGATTAAATAAGTTTTTCAATCCATTGTTACCTAATATTTATAAAACATATATTACCTTTCTAAGTAGAATAAATGAATATATAGATTTGAGTAATTATAGTATAAAAACTGAAGATGTAAATTATAATATTAAAAATTTAAAACGTAAAAAAGTTGAATTTGAGGACTTAAGTAGCCTTATATATTTAAAAACTTGTATTAATGGTGTAGGAGAATATGCAAACTACAAGCAAGTTGCAATAGATGAGGCACAGGACTTTGGAGATTTTAATTTTGTGACATTAAAGAAACTATTAAGCAATGCTAATTTTAGCATTTTTGGAGATTTAGCTCAATCAATATACCAATACAGAGGAATTAAGAATTGGGAGAGTGTGCAAGAAATAGCGTTTAATAATAAATGTGAAATAAAAAATCTGCACAAAAGTTATAGAACAACTACAGAAATAATGAATTGTGCAAGCAATATAACTAAACATTTAGGATTAAATGTAGCAGAACCAGTTATTAGACACGGTAAAAATGTTGAATTTATTAATTTTAGCGGTGTAGATGAGCAAATTAAAACGATTGAAAATATTTTGGAAGAATATTTAAAAGAAGATTTTAAAACAATTGCAATTATTTGCAAAGATGAAGATGAGGCAAGCACAATAAGTAAAAGGCTTAATAAAAAATTTAATAGCGTTAATATTACAGATTCTGATACAATGTATAATGGCGGAATATGCGTTATTACAAGTTACTTAGCAAAGGGATTGGAATTTGATGGGGCTATTGTTTCAAATGCTTCTAAACTAAAATACGATAAAAATAATGATATGGAAATGAAGTTACTTTACGTTGCTATGACTAGACCGCTTCACGAATTGAAAGTGTTGTATGATAATGAGTTGGCTAAACCATTAGATAATATGTTATAATTGTTTTGTAGGAGGAAAATATTTATGGGAACAATAATTTGTATAGGAGGATTAGTAGGTTTAAAAAACAAAGAAAAAGTTTTTATACCATATTCACCAAGAAAAATAGATTTTGAAATAATGAAACTATCTACCAAAGTTAACCCTAAGGTTTTATTTATAGGAACCGCTTCAAGCGAAAGAGAAGACTACTACATCAGTTTTAAAAATGCATATGAAAGTTTAGGGGCAATCGTAGAAAACTTATGTGTTTTGAATAATAACATCACATTTGAAGAAATTAGAAAAAAGATTTTAAGTAGTGATATTATTTATGTTGGTTGCGGCAAGACTAAATTTATGATGGATGTATGGAAAAGTAAAGGTATAGATAAATGTTTAATAGAGGCATACAAAAATGGTATTATTCTAGCAGGAATGAGTGCAGGAAGCTATTGTTGGTTTAAATACAATTATGAAATGATAGAAGGTCTTGATTTGATACCTATGATTAATTGTGTACATTATGATGAAAAAAGCAATGAAAAGAAAAAGCAGTTTTATGATAATATAAAGGAAAATAATTTAAGAGGTATAGCTATTGATAATGATGCATCATTAATATTCTCAGACACAGATTATAAAATAGTTAAAAATTATGAAAATTCAAAAGCATATGATATTGTTTTTGAAAACGGTAAATTTATAGAAAAAGAAATAAAATAAGGATTTATAAATTAGTATAATTAGGAGAGCTTAATTGAAAAATTATAATGATTTTTTAGGAATAAAAGAGTTTGAATATGGAAAAATATTTACAGTAATCTCATCATCTAAAAAAGACATTCTATATGCCGGAAGATTTTATTATCCAATTATTGCAACAAATATAAATAATAGTATTGTTATTTCATGTTCAAGCAAAATTGCAGATAAATTAAATAAAAAAATAAATGAGATTGAAGAATTAAACGAAGATAATTTAAAAGATTTCTTAAATCAATTTGCTGAGAATGAATTTAAAACTTTTGAAATAAAAGAAATGTATAGATTGATAAAACAATCGAATACAAAGAGTGTCAATTGTGATGATGTAGAATTAATTGATGAAAGTAAAAAGCAATATTTTTATAATATTGTCAAGAAAAGTAATGAGTTAAAATATAAAGAGCAAAAATGGAATGAATTTAATAAAATAAAAGCTCCTTGGCGGAATTAATTATGGAATAATCAAGGATAATAAAATAGTTTCATTAGGATATATATCAAATATAACAAGTAATATGGCAAACATTGTAATTCAAACTGAAGATGGATATAAAAATAAAGGATTTGCTACAAAAGTTGTAGAGAAAATCGCATATGAATGTTTGAAAAAAGGTCTTATTCCTACATACTGGGTGAATAAAAATAATATTCCATCGAGAAGAGTTGCAGAAAATGTAGGCTTTGAATTGCTTAGTAAAGAAATGGTTGTCAGTATTGACAATGCAAATAATTAAATATAAAATCATAAGCAAATGAGGAGGTAATAATTATGTCATTAGTAACAACAAAAAATATGTTTGAAAAATCTATTGCAGAAAAATTTGCAGTAGGTGCATTTAATATTAATAATATGGAGTTTGTTCAAGGAATAATGGATGCAGCAGCAGAAGAAAACTCACCAGTAATTCTTCAAACTTCATCTAGCGCAATTAAATATGCTAGAATACCATATTTAAGAAAGATGATTGAAGCTGGTTTAGAGGAACACGATATTCCAGTAGCATTACATTTAGACCATGGACCAGATTTTGAAACTTGTAAATTATGTGTAGACAATGGATATACATCAGTAATGTTTGACGGTTCAAAATATGATTTTAAAAAAAATATTGAATTAACAAAACAAGTTGTAGATTATGCTCATGAACATGGAGTAGTAGTTGAAGCGGAACTTGGAAAACTTGCAGGTGTAGAAGATGATGTAAACGTTGCAGAAAATGATGCAATGTATACAGACCCAGAACAAGCTCTTGAATTCGTTCAAAGAACAGGATGTGATTCTCTTGCTATTGCAATTGGTACAAGCCATGGAGCCTATAAATTTAAAGGAGAAGCAAGACTTCGTTTTGATATCCTAGAAAAAGTAAAAGAATTAATGCCAAATGTTCCAATAGTATTGCACGGAGCATCAACAGTAATACCAGAATATGTAGAAATGTGCAATAAATATGGTGGAAATATGCCTGGTGCAAAAGGTGTACCAGATGAAATGCTTCATGAAGCAAGTATGCGAGGTGTATCAAAAATAAATGTAGATACAGACTTAAGACTTGCAATGACAGCAGCAATAAGAAAGGTATTTGTGGAAACACCAGAACAATTTGACCCTAGAAAATATCTAGGACCTGGAAGAGATTTTATAAAAGAAACTGTAAAACATAAAATAAGAGATGTGTTTGGCAGTAGCAATAAAGCATAAGTTATTAAATTTGCAGTTATTTAATCCAAACAATATATCTTTTTCGCATTCTCGGCGCGGGTCGCTGCTTGCTCCAGCTTGAGAATGGAAAATAGATATATTGCTTTGGCTTTTATAATATACCAAAGAATATGATGATAACTGAAAATTTTACTCGACATTTTTTGCATATATTTTTAAAAATAACAAATACTAATATTGATTTCACAAAGTTATTAAGGGGGAAATTATGCAAAAAAAGATTCTAATTGTTAGTATTCTTTTATTTATATTTGCAGCTTGTTTTAGCACAGTCTTTGCTACTGGAAATATGGCTAACTTTGCAAGAGAGGCAACAGAAAATGTTGTAGGTGGCGTTGAAAACGCATTAGATACAACAGGTAACGCTATAGAAAATACATGGGATGCTACTAAAAATACTGCTCAAAGTGTAGGTAACGTTGTAGAAAATGTTACAGAGACTACAGTTAATGGTGTTAGAAATACTCTTGATACAACTAATAGTGCAATAAGCGATACTACAGCAAATGCAGAAGGATATACATTTTTAGGTATGAGCCTTGATGTATGGATGTGGATAATCTTAATTGCCATAGTAGTTATTGCAGTTGTTCTAATATGCAAATATATGAAAGAACATAACGATGATTAAGTGATGTAAAGTGATTTGCTTATTATTTAAGTAAGTCACTTTTTTGATTATATTTGTTTTATGGAATAGGAAGATTTTAATAGGCAAAATCTAGATTTTTTTCATTAAAATTTTAAAAATAATAGTATTTTATATCAATTTGTGCTATACTAATATTAGTAACTTTTTAGAAAGGATGAAATTAATTATGACTAGTAAAAAACAAGAAATTCTTGCAACTGTTAATACATTACCAGATGATACTACTTGGGATGACGCAATTTATACTTTATACTTGCATTCTAAATTACAAAAAAGTCAAGAAGACATAAAAAATGGCAGAGTAATGACTGTAAAAGAATCTAAAGAAAGGATGAGAAAAAAATATGCAAGTTTTGATGTCAAATGAGGCACATAAAGATATAGAGTCGATATATGAATATATATCTCGAGATTCTATTAAATATGCAAATGAAACTTCAGAAAATATTTATTCTCGTATTTCTGAATTAGAAAACTCTCCTTATTTAGGCCGATATGTTCCAGAATTATCAAACAAGAATTTTAGAGAACTTATTTATAAAAGCTATCGAATAGTTTATGATGTTTCCGAAACTTCAAATATCGTTTACATACATTTTGTTGTCCATGAAAAAAGAAATTTTAAATCTTTTTATAAATCTTACATAAAAAATAATTTTTAATTTAACTAATTCATGAATTATATTTTAATAAATTCTAAAACACTTTATTTTAGTAAGCTGTTCCTTCTAAAACTCCATTATATGATTTTATTTTATATTACTTTTAACCAAAACTGTGAATTTTTAGTAAAAATGTCCCAATTTTTTATTACATTTTTATGTAAAAATGTCTCGATTTTTTTCTACTTCAT
>CALXWM010000057.1 GCA_944392425.1 uncultured Clostridia bacterium | reverse complement strand
TTGTACTTATGGCTTTAGCAATAAATAATGCTGTAAAAGCTACTGATAATACAGTAGAAGAAAAAGTATCAGACACGGGATTCAAATATACTTTAGAAGTATATTCAGAATCATATAGACTAACTATAACAGGCACAACAAATACAAATGCAAAAGTTTTAGAAATACCAAGTGAAATTGAAGGCTACGAGGTTACTATTATTGGAGAAAACGCATTTAAAGGAATGACGAACTTAGAAAAAGTTGTATTTCCTGATACTATTGAAAGTGTAAAAGGTTATGCATTCAGTGGATGCACAAATTTAAAAGAAGTGGAACTAAATCCAGAACTTACTCTTTACAATAAGGTATTTGAAGGTACAGCAATTGAAACGTTGGTATTCCCAGCAGATGAAAATGCAACAAGTTGTGGCTTTGATGGCTCAACATTAGATGGAATGAACCATTTAAAATCAATTTATGTCTACGCAAAAGATAAATGCTGGATATATGATAATACTGTTTCAGATGTAGCTGAAATGACACCAGAAACAGCAGAATACTTAAAAAACAATGTTACAATTTATGGTTATTCTTCTACTTACCCAGAAGATGATTCTATAAATGCAGTTTCATTAACACCTAAGGGATTAGCTCAAAAAAGAGGAATTAAATTTGTTGATTTAGCAACTTTAGAAGAAATTACTTTATCAGATGAAGAAACAAAAGTTACTCTTTGGGGAAATGTAGGAAAAATAGCAAAAATATCAGTTACAAAAATGGTAGAAGGAACAGAAGAATATAAAAATGTAACTAGTGGGTTAGAAAATTATAATATAGCTTTAGCTTATGATATATCAGTAACTGATGGTGATTATGAAGGAAAACTAAAAGTAACATTACCAGTAGAAAGCAAATACAATGGTCGTACAGCTTTAGTTTTACATAAAAAAGCAGATGGTACAGTTGAAAAGTTTTCACCAGTTGTGGAAAATGGATTTGTCACAGTGGAAGTAACAGAGTTATCTCCTTTTGTGGTAGCTTTTGAAAAGGAAAATGAACCTTCAAATAATGAAAACAACGAAGAAAAAGATGAAAATAAAAATGAAGAACAAAATATAAATAACATAGAAAAAGACGAAAAAGGTGAACTAGATGAAAGTCCAAAAACAGGTGAAAATAGTTTAGGAATTATATCAGCTTCTGTTCTAACAATAATAACTATAGGAGCAATTATAGCTATAAAAAACAAAAAATAAATTCATATTAAAAAATAACAAAATGCAAAAGAGGTAATCAAACATACTTTATAGTAGTTTAGTTACCTCTTTAAATATAGATGTAAAATTAAATGAAAATATAAATAAGAGGTATAAATGAAAGCAAAAAGAGTAAAAACAAGCAAGAAAAGTTATATTTTAATACCATTAATTATTTTACTAATAATACTTTTAAGCTATTTGTTTTATAATTTTTATATTAATATGAGAGATAAAAATTTAAATAAAAATTTGCAAAACGAATTAACTAATAGTATTTCAACAAATGAAATAAATAATGATATGCATAATGAATTAATAGAAAAAGTAAAAGAATTGCAGAATGAAAATGAAGATATAAAAGCATGGATAAAAATCAATGATACTAATGTAAATTATCCAGTAGTTCAGGCAAATGATAATGATTTTTATTTATATAGAAACTATAAAAAAGAAAAAAGTAACTATGGATCTATATTTATAGATAGTAATTCAAATATAGAAAATCCAAACTCAAACATAATAATATATGGACATAACATGAAAGACGGAAGTATGTTTAAGGATTTATTAAAATACACAGATGAAGAATATTATAATAATCACAAATATATCGAATTTGCAACGAACACAAATTCTAACACTTATGAAATCTTAGCCGTTTTTAAATCTCGTATTTTTTATAAAAATGAGAAAAATGTGTTTAGATATTATCAATGTACAGATTTTAGTAATGAAGAAGATTACAATTATTATATAGATAATTGCAAAAAAATATCTTTTTATGATACTGGAGTAGATGCCAAATATGGAGAACAAATAATAACATTAATAACATGTGAATATTCTTCAGAAAATGGAAGAATAGTAGTAGTAGCGAAAAAGACTAAATAGAAAAAAGCATTATAAAAGGGGGATGAAACAAAATGAAAAAGAGAAAAAGGAAGAATGGTAAAGGACTTTTAATATTATTAGTTCTTATTATTGCGATTGTAGCAATTATTGTAGCAATTAATAATAAACCAGAAAATGAAAAAAATCAAGCACAAGAAGTTGCACAACAAAATGTAATAACAGACGCGGAAGCTCCAAAGTTAATATTAAATGGAGATGATGTAAAAATTGTACCGCTAGGAGGAAAATATGAAAATGACACAGCTAGTGCAACAGATAATATAGATGGAAATGTAAGTGAAAATATAAAAATTGAAGAAGAAGTAAATATTAATAAGGAAGGAACATACCAAGTTAAATATTCGGTAACAGATAAATCAGGAAACACAACAACAAAAGAACAAAAGGTAATTGTATGCAAGCCCTTAAGCGAAGCGGGCTTACCCGTATTAATGTATCATTTCTTTTATGATGGCTCTTTAGAAGATGGATCAAGTAGAGATAATAATTACATAGAAATTTCAAAATTTGAAGAACAAATAAAATATCTTAAAGAAAATAATTTTTATTTTCCAACATGGGAAGAAGTTGAAAAATATATTGACGGAGATGTAATCTTGCCAGAAAAAAGTGTGGTTCTAACATTTGACGATGGAGATGATTCATTTTTTGAATTAGCTGTACCTATATTACAAAAATATAATGTTAATGGAACTTCATTTGTTATTTCGTCTTGGTATGGATATAGAGCTGAAGAAAAAGAGACAAATGTTATATACGAATCACATTCAGATAACATGCATCAAGCAGGTGCCAATGGAAAAGGCGTTATGCTTTCATGGAGCAATGACAAAATAAAAGAGGATTTAATTAATTCAAGAAATGTTTTAGGAGGAAATGTCACTGTATTCTGTTATCCGATGGGCAATTATAATGAAAATGCAAAACAATTATTAAAAGAAACAGGATATAAGCTTGCATTTACAACTGAAGGTGGTAGAGTTAAAAAAGGTGCAGATAAATATGCACTTCCAAGAGTAAGAATTTCTAAAAATACTTCGCTAGCATCATTTAAAAGTATGGTAAACTAGTATATAACGCAATATGTACTAAGATTAAAGTGATAAAAAATATATTACAAGTAATTGAAAAATAGGAAAAGTATGATATAATAGATAATAATTATTTAGAATTTTAATTTGATTAAGTTTAACAAATTCTAATTTGATTATAAATCTAAAAGAAAGAATATGTTTTATACATATATGAGGAATTTAAATGTTTTTTGGAGGATTTGGAATGAATTCTTGGATGATAGTCTTAGTAATCATCCTAATAGCTGAAAATTTAAGATATTATATCTATACACCGGGTGCACTGCTTGCATTAGTGCTAAGCATACCGGGCGTTATTATAGCAATGACATTTCACGAGTTTGCACACGCATGGATGGCAGATAGACTTGGAGATGATACTCCAAGAAGACAAGGAAGACTAACACTTAATCCATTTAAACATATGGAACCAATAGGAATGCTTATGCTTCTATTTGCAGGTTTTGGATGGGGTAGACCAGTACAAATTAATCCTAACAATTTTAACAGAACAATTACACTAAGAAAAGGAAATGCCTTAGTAGCTTTAGCTGGACCTGTGATGAATTTAATATTAGCAGTAATATTTAGCATTGTTTATGCTTTAATACTGGCCTTTGGTGGAACAGCCTTTATGATTTCACAAACAGGAGAAATTATTACTACTATTATTGTGTACATAATATCAATGAATGTAGGCTTAGGAGTATTCAATTTAATACCACTACCACCACTTGATGGCTCAAAAGTATTAGTAGCTATTTTACCAACAAATGCAAGAAATTGGTTTGAATCACATGAAAGAATATTATATATAGTATTCATAATTATATGGATTACACCAATAGCTTCATTAATAATTAGTCCAATTATTAGACTAATAAATAATGGATTACTAAATTTAATAGCTTCGATTGTGGAAATGCTAGTATAGAAAGGATAATAAAATGGAGGATGTATACATATTAGGCATAGAGTCTAGTTGTGATGAAACAGCAGTTTCAGTAGTAAAAAACGGCAGAACAGTTTTATCTAATGTAATAAATACACAAATACCAATACATACTGTATATGGCGGTGTTGTACCTGAAATAGCTTCAAGAAATCACATAGACAATATATCTGATGTAACAAAAAAGGCAGTACAAGACGCTAAAATAGACTTAAATCAAATAAATGCAGTAGCCTGCACATACGGACCAGGCTTAGTTGGAGCTTTACTTGTAGGACTTTCCTATGGTAAAGCTTTAAGCTACGCTCTAAAAAAGCCTTTAGTTGGAGTAAACCACATACAAGGTCATATTGCAGGTAATTACATAACTTATCCAGATTTAGAGCCACCATTTTTATGTGTAATGATGTCAGGTGGAAATACACAAATAGTATATGTAAAAGACTATTTAGATTTTGAAGTACTAGGTAGAACAAAGGATGATGCTATAGGAGAGGCATTTGATAAAGTAGCAAGAGTAATTGGACTCGGATACCCAGGAGGCCCTAAAATAGATAAAATGGCTACTTTAGGCATACCAAATATAGAATTACCAAAAACACATATAGAGGGAATGGACTTTAGTTTTAGCGGAATAAAAACAGCTGTAATAAACTTACATCATAAAGAACCAGACATAAATAAAGAAAATCTATGTGCAAGTTTTGAAAAAGCAGTTACAGATATGTTAATGGAAAAAGTAAAACTAGCAGTAGAAAAAACAAATGCAAATAAAATAGTGCTAGCTGGTGGAGTTTCTGCAAATACTTATATAAGAAGTGAATTTGAAAAATTACAAAACCAAGGAATTAAAGTTTACATGCCAGATTTAAATCTATGTACAGATAATGCGGCAATGATAGCATCAGCTGGGTATTACAACTACATAAATGGAAAAATAGACGACTTAACATTAAATGCAGTTCCAAATTTAAAATTATAATCATAACACAATATATGTTATAAAGCTTTTAGCGTAGCGGAAGCACATATATTGTGTGTAGAGATTGGAGAACAAATGTCAATTTATGCAATAGGAGATTTACACTTATCTTTGAATAAAGAAAAGCCAATGGACATATTTGGCGGTAACTGGAAAAATCACGAACAAAAAATAAAAGAAAACTGGAAGAATACTGTACAAGATACTGACTTAGTAATACTTCCAGGAGATTTTTCATGGGAAATGCATTTAAAAGATATGTATAATGACTTTGCATATTTGAATGAATTGCCAGGAAAAAAGCTTTTACTAAAAGGGAATCATGATTATTGGTGGACAACTCTTGCAAAAATGAGAGAATTTTTACAAGAAAACAAATTTGAAAATATAGACTTTGTATACAATAATAGTTATTTATTCGAAGACAAAATAATTGCAGGAACAAGAGGCTGGGCATTAAATGATACAGAAAACAGCGATAAGATGAACCACAGGGAAGAAGAAAGACTAAAACTTTCATTGCAAAGTGGAGTAGATAATTTTGGAGATAAAGAAATAATATGCATAATGCATTACCCACCAATAATAGAAGAAAATAAGAATGATGCAAACAATCAGAGCAAAAACTTAAAAGTTTCAAACTATGTTCAAATAATGAAAGAGTACAATGTAAAAACTTGCCTGTATGGTCATTTACATGGTGAATCACATAAAGAAGCATTTGAAGGCATTATTGAAGGCATAAATTTCAAACTAGTAAGTAGTGATTATTTAGATTTCAAGTTATATAAAGTTTAGAAAAATAAGATGACTTTATCTTGAAGTGCAGAAAAATATTCGATTTTTCCTATAGTATAAAAAACAGGGGGTGACAGGCGTCACTCCCATTTTGAAAAATACGTGAAAGTAACTAAACGACCGATCCGATTAATCAAAGAAGAATACCCTTGCTCCTGAAGTTTTGTGGAAACATCAAAGAACATTGGAAAAACATTACTCTGATGATTATAAAACTGTAAAATATTATTCCTTAAGAAACAGGCAAAATGTAAAGCTTCTTTGTCTGACAAATCATTAGCTACTTCATAGGTGTATCTGTAGCCAAAAGTATTAAACGAAAATGTAGTAATAGCCAAAAGATACAACCCCTTTCTCTCAAAAAATCTTAAATTTATTTTAACACAAATTAATAAAATGTCAAATTTCTGATTAAATTTGT
>CALXWM010000056.1 GCA_944392425.1 uncultured Clostridia bacterium | reverse complement strand
ATTGCTATTTTACTAAAAATGTAATATAATTAAAAGGAATTTGCTAAAATTTTGAAAGGAAGATGAATATGATAGGCTCAGGACTTGACATTGGTATAGACTTAGGAACAGCTACTGTTGTAGCTTGTGTAAAAGGAAAAGGTATAGTATTAAGAGAACCATCAGTCGTAGCAATAAATAAAGACACAAAAGAAGTTTTAGCGGTAGGAAAAGAAGCAAGAAAAATGATAGGTAGAACACCTAGTAATATAGAAGCTATTAGACCTCTTAGAGATGGAGTAATATCTAGCTTTACAGCAACATCTAAAATGCTTAAATATTTTATAAATAAAGCCTGCAACAAAAATAAATTTGGAGGCTTTCGTATGATGATTTGTGTACCATCACAAATCACAGAAGTTGAAAAAAGAGCTGTAATAGATGTTGCAATGCAAGCCGGTGCAAAAAAAGCATATTTAATTGAAGAACCGGTAGCAGCAGCTATTGGAGCAGGAATAGATATAGCCAAGCCATGTGGAAATTTAGTAGTAGATATTGGTGGAGGAACTACTGATATAGCTGTAATTTCAATCGGCGGCTCAGTAATTAGTGCGTCTTTAAAGATTGCAGGGGACAAGTTTGACCAAAATATCATAAAATACATTAAGAAAAAATATAATGTATTAATTGGAGAAAGAACAGCAGAAGAAATTAAAATGGAAATAGGATGTGTTTATCCAAGAAAAGAAGATACATCAATGGAAGCAAGAGGAAGAAACTTAGATACGGGCCTTCCTGTAACAATAAAAATTAAATCATCAGAAATAATGGAAGCTCTAATAGAACCAGCTATGCAAATAGTTGATGCAGTTAAAAGCGTTTTAGAAAAAACTCCTCCAGAGCTTACAGCAGATATTAGTGATAGAGGTATATATATGACAGGCGGAGGAAGCCTTTTATATGGATTAGACAAGCTATTACATGAAACAACAGGAATAAATGTAATGATTGCACAAGATGCTATATCATGTGTTGCAATAGGCACAGGTAAAGCTTTAGACAATTTAGACGCACTAGATGCCAAGGCTAGAAAGTAGGTGGTTTTATTGAATAGAACTAAAAGAAAAATATTCGAAACATCTATGAAGTTATTTGCAGAAAAAGGATATGATGGTACAAGTATAGAAGAAATAACATCAGAAGTAGGAGTGGCAAAAGGAACACTTTACTATCATTTTTCTAGTAAAGAAGAAATTTTTAATTTTTTAATTGAAGAAGGAATGAACTTGCTTAAAAATAGTATAAAAATTAAAATAGATAAGCAAGACAAATACATAGATAAAATTAGAGCAATAGTTTTAATTCAAATAAAAATAATTGTTAAGTATGAAAACTTTATGACAATTGTACTTAGTGAAGTATGGGGAAACAGCCCTAGAAGCAATACTTGTAAAAAATATCTTATTGAATATTTAGAAATAGTAAAAAAGATTGTTCAAGAAGGCATTAATAACGAGGAAATAAAACCATATAGTGCAGATATAATTACATCAGAGATTTTTGGACTAGCATGTTCTAGTCTTCTACAAAAGAAAACTAAAGAAATAAAGGTTGATGAGCTATTTAAGGATTTGGACAAAAGTTATGTGCAAAGTTTAAAAGTTAATAAATAATGTGTAAACTATTTACAATTTATATTTTATACTTACGCTTTTATTAAAAAAGATAGTAATAAAAAAGGAGTAAAATCATGAATATTAATTTTAAAATGCCAAAATTAAAATTTAGAAAAATTAAAATGGACACGGTAGAAGATTTAGAAAATGTTGACATCGATTATGAAAAAATGAAGAAAGAAAACCAAAAGCAAAAAAGAACAGAACCATATGAAACAACAAATTATAAAACTGTTAAAGAGTTTTTTACAAAGTCTATTAATGAATTCAGCGAAAGACCTTGTATATTAGAAAAACCTGATCATAAAGAACCATATAAAACTTATACATATAAAGAATTTGGCGATGATGTTATTGCACTTGGAACAGCAATGATAAAATTGCTTAATTTAAAAGACAAAAAAGTAATTATAATTGGCGAAACACAATATGATTGGTATATTTCATATATGGCGATGCTTACAGGAGTTGGCATTGCAGTACCAGTAGATAGGGAGCTTCCACTAAATGAATTAGAAAATGTGGTAAGAAGGTCTAGAGCTTCTGCTATTATCTATTCACCAAAAAAGGAAGATGATGTAAAGAAAATAAGAGAAACAATGCCAGAAGTTGAGTATTTTATTGAAATGAAATCAGACAAAGACTTAGATGGCAAAGATGTAGGAATTAACTACTTAATAGATAATGGAAAAAGAATAGTTAATTCAGGTGACAATTCTTTTATGGATATAGAAATAGATCCAGAAGAATTTAAAGTACTATTATTTACATCTGGAACAACATCAAATTCAAAAGGCGTAATGCTATGTAACAGAAATTTAGCAGAAAATATTAATGCAGTTAGCGCTTATGTAAAATTATATCCAACAGATAGATTTTTCTCAGTGCTTCCACTTCATCATACATATGAATCTACAATAGGATTTTTATTACCAATTGCAAATGGAGCTTCTATTGCTGTTTGCGAAGGATTAAGATACATAGTTCCAAATCTTCAAGAAGCAAAGCCAACAGCAGTACTTACAGTTCCACTACTAGTTGAAAGTATTTACAAAAAAATAAACGAAACAATAAAAAAGAGTCACAAAGAAAAACTCGTAAACTCTATGATACATATTACAAATGGCCTAAAATCAGTAGGTATAGATATAAAGAAAAAAGTATTCAAAGAAATATATGACAACTTAGGTGGAAATATAAGAATAATAGTTTCAGCAGCAGCACCAATAGATAAAAAGGTAGGAAATTGGTTAGAAGATATAGGAATTTTATTCTTACAAGGATATGGACTTACTGAAACAGCACCAATAGCAGCTCTAACACCTGATTATAAACCAATGGTTGGTTCAGCTGGAAAAGCTGTAGTTCAAGCACAAATAAAAGTAGACAATCCAAATGAAAATGGTGAAGGAGAAATAATGATAAAATCTCCAACATTGATGCTTGGATATTATGAAGATGAAGAAGCAACGAGGGAAGCAATTGAACCAGACGGATACTTTCATTCAGGAGACATTGGATATATAAATGAAGAAGGATTTATTTACATTACAGGTAGAAGCAAAAACGTTATAGTAACACAAAATGGTAAAAATATATATCCTGAAGAAATAGAAATGTTATTAGATAAAATTCCTGAAATAAAAGAAGTAATGGTATATGGAAAAGCACCAGAAGGTGAGGAAGCTAAGAGAAAAGATGACAAAGAATTAATAATAACAGCAAGAGTAATACCTGATAGAGAAAAAATAGAAGAATTACACGGTAATATTTCAGACGAAGAAATAAAGAAAATTATTTGGGAGCAAATAAAAGGAGTAAACAAAAAACTTACATCATACAAAGCTGTAAAATCTCTTGAACTAAAAGAAGGAGAATTTGAAAAAACTTCTACAATGAAAATAAAGAGATATAAAGAATTACAAAAAGATAAAAAATAAAACAATTACCCTTGACTTTTAGTAAGTTAGTGTACTAAAATAATATTGTAATAATATATACCAATTAACATAACAGCTAAACAAAGGAGGTACGGTTTACAATGCCTAAACGTGGGATAGTAAACGTGAGAATGGTAATCACGGAAGAAAAAATTTTATCAAATATTGAAAAGGTTCAAAGACTTATAAATCCAAATAGCAAAAAGCAAATAGTAGAATTAGATGACAGTTCATATTTTAAAGATTTAGTAGAGTCAATTAAGACCTATTTAGTAGAGTACCCTAAAAAGAAAAATTTTCCTAAAAGTGTTTATGATGCAGCTTATGGATTAGTAGAGTACGCAACTAATCAGTTTGAAGAAAATACAAAGCAAATTGAAGAATTGATAAAACAAAGGGAAAGAAATATAAAATTAGCAGCAATATTGAAACAAACTACAGCTTTAGTAGAAGCTAAAGATCCAGAATGGAAAAAAAGTATACAAGATATAGAAAAAGACTTTTCAGAAGATGTAATAGAAGCTTTGAATGTTATAGGTAGAGCTAAAGGGGATACTTCAGAAAATTATCAAGAATCTTTAAAATTAGTAAATGCAAGAATTGCTAATTTAGAGTCAAATTTACATATAGAAATAGATATGGAAAGAGTAGAAGATAGATCTAAAGCTCTTAGCTATATTGGAATAGAAATAGCAGATGCGTTAAAACTAATTCCTACACCAGTAGAAGATGTAGAAAAAGTTGAAGAAATGGTTAGAGAGGAGCAAATTAAACAAGTTTCACAAAAAGAACAAGTTAAACATACCGCTCAAAGGATGGCTGAACCTGCTCAAACAATAGCTTCAAATACTGTAATTAGCGATAATGTAATGAAACAAAAAGTTCAGGTACAAAATGCAAATGCAGTAGAACCTCAAATTCAAAATGTAGCACAACAAGGACCTGCACAACTTCAAGAAGAAAAACCTAAAAAGGTTAAATCATCATTATGGAATAAAATTAAAAATAGCAAGTTAGTAAGAACAATTAAATATGCATTAAAAATTAAAGTTGTATTACAATTACCAGAAGCTTTACCAGAGCCAGAATCAAACAATAAATAATGATTTAAAAGCTGCTTTTGAGTAAATTTCTCCAAAGCAGCTAATTATTTATTACTATTAAAATATAATTAAATTTAGTAAATGCTAATCTAAAAAAATATTCACAAAATAGTAAAAAATACTTGACATGAAATGCAAAATGTTATATACTTAATATCGTGCTAAACAAATGCGCCTTTAGCTCAGTTGGTCAGAGCAACCGGCTCATAACCGGTGGGTCCAAGGTTCGAATCCTTGAAGGCGCACCATTTTTAAATTGAATAGAAATTTATTTTTTATTCAATAAAAACAATTTAATATTTGGGCAGATGGCCGAGTGGCTAAAGGCGGCAGACTGTGGTCTTTGGTTATACAAAAACCTAAACTTGCAGCTCAAGTAAGTGATTACTTGATGACAATCCGGCTAATTCGGGGAAATCTTAACAGGTAAGGCTGATGACAATCCCGAGCTAAGAATTTATATTCTGAGTGTAGAGACTTTATACCGGGTATCTTGAAGAAGATAAAGAGAAAGTCCAGACTACAAACATTTAATGGTAGTGAAAACTATAGTAGTAAGAAATCTGTTCTCATTTGAGTTCGATGGTTCGAATCCATCTCTGCCCACCATAATATAGCAACCAGTTGTAGCTTTAAAAGCTAAACCTAGGTTGCTTATTTGTTTTATGCAATAAATATGATATTTATAAGAAAAAATTAAGTAGAATTTGCCATCGGTAACAAATTCTATTTTAAACTTATTTACAATAATATTCAAATGTGATATATTTTCAAATGAATATAAAAAAATGGAGAAAATATGAAAATTTTTAAAAGAATTATAATTATTTTATTTGTTCTAATAGTAGTAGCAGGCTTAGGCGTCGGTATGTATGGATATACATTATATGAAGATAAATTAGACGAACAACCTTTGGCAGATAAAGTTAGTGATGTAAGGAACAGTTACAATTTTGTAAGTATAGAAGAAGTCCCAGATGATTATATTAATGCAATAATCGCAGTAGAAGATCATAGGTATTACGACCATGGTGCCATAGATATTATTGGGCTTGGAAGAGCACTATTTACGAACATTAAAAATGGTGAAATGCAAGAAGGTGGAAGCACAATTACTCAACAGGTTGCTAAAAATTTGTATTTTATTGAAGAGGATAATGTATTTAGAAGAAAAATTGCCGAAATGTTTATGGCAATTGATATAGAAAATAATTATAATAAAGAAGATATACTAGAATTGTACATTAATACAATTTACTTTGGTGATGGATATTATGGCATTAAAGAGGCGTGTGCTGGCTATTTAAATAAAGAACCTAAAGACATGAATTTAGCTGAATCAACAATGATGGCAGGAATACCCAATGCACCATCTGTTTATGCACCAACTGCTAATAAAGAACTTTGCAAGCAAAGACAAAATAAAGTAATTTCCTCAATGGTTGAACATGGTTACATAAGTAGGGAACAGGCAAATGGCATAGAACAGGATTTCATAGATACTATTAATGTTGACAATAATCAATAAACATAATATAATATAATTATAATTTTTGCAGAAAGGTTGTGTTCTGAATTGGATAAAATTCAGGAGTATTCCCTAAAAGAACTTATCGGAAAGAATTTGAAAAAAATAGGGTGAGGAATGAAATGACACAAGATGAACTTTCAAGAATTTCTGGCGTTGACCGGTCAATGATTTCAAAAATGGAAAATGGCTTGGTTTTTCCTTCTATGAAAGTATTTTTAAGTCTTTGTATTGCCTTAAAAATAACTCTTGATACACTATTTGAAGGATGGGATGAAATTATTTGAAAGCAAAAACACTACTTGGGATATGTTCTAAGTAGTGTTTTTATTATATAAAAAATTTAAAAAAAGGTATTACATCTCAACCTTGGGAAAGAAAAGAAAACTATGATTTATGTTTGAATTGTGAGATTACAATTTTATTTATTGGAGCGAATCACATACAAGTTACGAACTTTATTCTCTTTCTGTATTCATTATATATTAAAATTAATATATTTTCA
>CALXWM010000055.1 GCA_944392425.1 uncultured Clostridia bacterium | reverse complement strand
AAACAGTAATTATTAAATAATTACTGTTTTTTTTAATTTTTTACTATTCATCTTTTACTTGATTTTTTGTTATTTTTATGTTAACATATAATATGTAGAAATTTGCGCATAAAAAGGATTGCATGATAAAAAACAAAGGAGAAAAAATTTATGAATGTTAAAAAGGGGATTGCCCTAGGATGGAGTCACTCTAGAAAAGCACTGCAATTGGTAACTCCAGATGGTAAACGGATTGAAATTCCTCAATCGGAATTCTCAGTTCATGATTTTACGGCACCCAAGGGCCTGCCATTCGAAGTTGCATGGCTTATGGGTAAGGAAGTTTATTATGTTGAACTGGAAAACGGGATTTACTCTCGTAAAAGAGTAATGCAAAAAACAATTTACAATATGGTTGTCGGAGAGATTTTCGAGGCGACTGTAATAAAGTTCTGTAAAAAGGGACTTTTTGTGGAGTACAATAACTGCTTTTTTTATTGCAGTATTTTTGAAGTATCTAACTCGTTTGTAAAAGACGTGTCGGATCACTTCTATATCGGGCAAAAAGTCGATGTAAGACTTCTTGACAAAGGGTCAAAATACAAATATCCGGAAGTTTCCTATAAACAAGCTTTTCCTGATTGCCTCGACAACTATCATAGTGGCGATTATTGTGTTTGCAAAGTCAGCAATTTAAGTGACCACTTAGGGGCTTATTTTATGGAAGTTTCCCCTGCTGTACCTGGGATAATGGATTTTGAAAATTGTCCTAAATGGTCATTACCTCTCCATTATGGAGATGAGGTATTGTGCGTTGTGAAGAATGTTAACTCAAAAGGCGTTCGTCTAATTGGGTTGCGTGTATCACGCCGTGCTAACCAGTAACCAAATATAATTTCTACATCTTGTTAAAAAATCATGCATAACTTCAGCCACCAGGATCTTATCCAATGGTGGCTGTTTCTTTTTTCAGTTGGGGACGGTCCTAAAACGAAAAAATTTTATATTTCTCCCCCTCTTTTTATAAAATTACGTCCATATTTTTCTTTTATTTTGTCCAAAGTTTCATCTAATTTTTCTTGTTTTTCATTTTGCTTGTTATCAAATAAAGATATTTGCTTATCTTTTTCATCTAATAAATCATCCACTCTAATGCCTATTAACCTTACTTTAGTTCCTTTTGAATATAATTCTCCCATTAATTTTTTTGCTTGTTCATAAATTATTTTTGTGCTAGAAGTGGCTGTGCCTAATTTTCGCTGATGAGAAAATACTCTAAAGTTTGAATCTTTTATTTGCACATTTACTACACTTGCAATCATTTTCTCTTTTCTTAATCTATAAGTTACTTGCTCAGTAAGTTCTAATAAAATTCTATTTATTTCGTTTATATTTGTTAAATCTTGTGGAACTGTTATAGAGTTTCCTATACCCTTTGGCTTTTCTTCTATATAATTTACTGGTGAATTGTCTATGCCATTTGCATACTCCCAAATCATTTTACCAAATTTGCCAAAAGCTTTGTAAATGAGTTCTTTATTTGAATTAGCTAAATCTCCTATAGTTTTTATACCCATACGTTCTAGTTTTGGTATGCTCTTTTTTCCTACCATCAAAAGTTCATCCACTTTAAGTGGCCACATTTTTGTTGGTATCTCTTCCGTCCAAAGTGTGTGTATTTTGTCTGGCTTTTCAAAGTCTGATGCCATTTTAGCCAGTAATTTGTTATGTGCAATGCCTACATTTACAGTAAAGCCCTGCTCTGTTTTTACTCTTGTTGATATTTCTTTTGCTATTGCGAGTGGGCTTTCATTTTTGCCAATAAAATTGGTCATGTCTAAAAAACATTCATCTATTGAAAAACGCTCTATTATGTTTGTGTATTCTTTAAATAATTCATATAGTCTATTTGAATATTCTCTATACATTTTATGATTTGATGCAAACACTTGTAGATTTGGACATTTTTTTCTTGCAAAATATATTGGTTCTCCTGTTTTTATTCCAAACTGCTTTGCTATATTACTTTTAGCTAAAACTACTCCATGCCTTTGGCTTTCGTCCCCGCCTATTATAGCTGGGATAGTTCTTATATCCAATTTAGCACCATTTTTTAACATATCTACCGCTGTCCAAGACAAAAAGGCATTGTTTACATCAATATGAAAAATTAAACGTTCCATAATAATTCACCAAAATTATTATAGAACGTTTGTTTATAATTGTCAATAATTATTTATTTTCTTCAGCAACTTCTGCTTTAACTTCTTCTACTGGAGCTTCTGCTACTGTAGAGTTAGCTTTTGCTTCATCGACTTCTTCTGTAGCTGGCATTTCTTCTTTAACAACTATTTCCTTGTTTTCAATTCTTGCTCCTACATCTTCTTTAGTCTTAGCAGCTTTTCCTAATCTCTCTCTTAGGTAGTATAATTTAGCTCTTCTTGCTTTACCTACTCTAACTGTTTCTACCTTTTCTATTAATGGAGAGTTTAATAAGAATGTTTTTTCTACTCCTACTCCATATGCTACTCTTCTTACAGTGAATGTTGCATTTAATCCACCATTTTGCTTTTTAATGACAATTCCTTCAAATACTTGGATTCTTTGTCTATTTCCTTCTTTTATTCTTTGGTGTACTCTTACAGTATTACCAACACGAATATCAGGAACTTTATTTTTTAATTGCTCATGTTCTATTGATTTAATAATATCCATGATTTAACTCCTTTCTAATTTTTTAATAAACTTTTTGCCAAACTTTTTTCTTCTTCATTTAACAAGTCCGGTCTTTTTAAATACGTTATTTTTAATGATTGTTCTTTTCTCCAATCATTTATTTTTTGATGATTTCCTGAAGTTAGTACATCAGGTACTTTTTTGCCATTGAATACTTCTGGTCTAGTATATTGAGGATATTCTAATAGGTTTGAGCTAAATGATTCCTCTTTTGTAGAATCTTCACTTAAAACTCCATCTACATATCTGCTAACACTGTCTATGAGTACCATTGCTGGTAACTCTCCACCGTGTAAGTACGTAGTCTCCTATTGAAATTTCTTCATCTACTATTTCGTCTAATACTCTTTGGTCTATTCCTTCATAATGTCCACATAATAAAATTAAATGTTTTTCTTTTGAAAGTTCTTTAACTTTAGATTGATTTAATACTTTTCCTTTTGGTGATAGATATATTACTTTTGCATCTTCATCTTTTATAGATTTATATGCTGAATATACCACATCAGGTTTTATAACCATTCCAGCTCCACCACCATATGGTGTGTCATCAACATGTTTGTGCTTGTCTTCTGAAAAATCTCTTATATTTATTAAATTAATATCTATAAGATTTTGCTTAGAAGCTCTGTCAATTATGCTATGTTTTATTGGTTCAAACATTTCTGGAAATAATGTTAACACACTAAATTTCATCTAAAATATTTTACCTTTCTATATTTAATTTTATTCGAACTATTTATATTAGTCCTTTCAATAAGTGAACAATTATTTTTTCATTTTGTAAATCAATTTGTTTTATTACATCTTTTATTGCAGGAAGTAGTACTTCTTTTCCTTCAAGAGTTTTTACAGTATAAATATCATTAGCACCTGTATTGTATATGTCTGTAACTTTGCCAAGTAAATTTCCTTCATCAGTGTATACATCTAATCCTATTAAATCTGCTATATAATATGTGCCTGCTGGAAGCTCTTTTTTGCTTCTTTTAATTGTAATTATGCTGTTTCTAAGCTCCTCTGCATCATTCATAGTATTTACATCTTTTAATTTTAGAATTAGCATATTTTTTTGAAGTCTAGAATTTTCTACTTGCATTTCTTTACCGTTAACATATATTTTATTATTTTTTTTAAAATTATTAATATCTTCAGTATATAATGCTACTTTTATCTCACCTTTTATACCAAAAGTATTAACTATTTTACCAACCTCAAATTTATCCTGCATTTAATCCTCTTTCTTTTTACTTTATTAGTCAATTTCACTTTTTTTATGTTTAAAAGGAAATACAACTTCAACTTTTCTTCCTTCTTTTGCTCCCAAGGCTTTGCATAAAGCTTTTATTGCTTTTGCTACTCTACCTTGTCTACCTATTACTTTTCCTTCTTCATCTTGTGCAACCTTTACATAGTAAAAATCTGTTCCATCTTTTTCTGTGTGATCAATTGAAACGGCTTTTTGATTTTCTACTAGATTTGCTAGTATGGTTCTTAATACTTCTTCCATTTAATTTTCCTTTCTTGCTTTTTCAAATATTTAGTTATTAATTTGATATTTTTTATAAATTCGGGTTACTCTCGCTTTTGCGTTTTTATAAGTAATGTTTTTTATATTGCTGTCACTCTCGCTTTTTGCTCTGGTGCCAAATCTTCTTATAACTAATTATTTTGCTTTAGCAATTAGTGCTTTTACTGTGTCTGTAGGTTTTGCTCCGTTTTTTATCCATTTTTCTGTTTTTTCTTTATCAAGAACTATTGTAGATGGATTTGTCATTGGATCATATGTTCCAATTTGTTCAATTATTTTTCCATCTCTTGCAACTCTTGAATCAGCTACAACAATGTGATAGAAAGGTGCTTTTTTTGCTCCTACTCTTTGTAATCTTATTTTTACCATAGTATCACCTCCTAGAAAGTATATATTTATATAAAGTTAAAAACTTAATATCAAAATTATTATTTTCGAAAGGCTTTAAAGCAAATATGTCTTTAATGTATAAAAATCTATTTTAGCTTATTTTCAAGCTCTTGTAGTTCTTCTTCTGACATTTTGTCTAAGTTCATACCCTTCATCATCTTTTTCATTCTTGGGTCTAATGACCCATTTTTCATTTTTTTCATCATGCTTTGTGTTAGTTCAAAAGATTTCATGAATTTGTTTATGTCTTGAACCTGAGTTCCACTACCTTTGGCAATTCTAATTCTTCTTGATGCATTAAGTAGTTTTGGATTTTCTCTTTCTTCATTTGTCATTGAACTAATTATTGCTTCTATTCTTGTAAATTCTTTATCATCAACATTGACATTTAGTTTGTTCATTCCAGGTATCATTTTAAGTATTGATGAAAATGAGCCCATTTTTTTTACTTGTTTTAATTGAGCTAAGTAGTCGTTTAAATCTAAGTCTTTGTTTTTTCTTAATTTTTTTTCTAGTTTTTCTGCTTCTTCTCTATCAAATGCTTCTTCTGCTTGCTCAATTATTGAAAGTACGTCACCCATTCCAAGAATTCTTGATGCCATTCTATCTGGATGAAATTCCTCGATTTCATTTAGCTTTTCACCAGTTCCTACATATTTGATTGGTTTACCTGTAACCTTTTTAACAGATATTGCTGCACCACCACGTGCATCACCATCAAGTTTTGTTAGTATAACTCCATCTATGCCTAAGTCTTCGTTGAACTTGCTAGCTACATTTACAGCCTCTTGACCTGTCATAGAATCAACAACAAGTAAAATTTCGTGAGGTTTTACATTTGCTTTAATATCTTTTAGCTCTTGCATTAAATTCTCATCAATTTGAAGTCTACCTGCTGTATCGAGTATAACTATGTCATTTAATTTGCTTATAGCTATTTCTTTAGCCTGTTTTGCTATTTTAACAACATTTTTTTCTTGTTCATTTGCATAAACCGGAATGTTTAGCTGTGCTCCCACAACTTGAAGTTGCTTTATAGCAGCTGGCCTATATACGTCGCAAGCAACAAGTAATGGCTTTTTACCTTGCTTTCTTAAAAGATTAGCAAGTTTACCTGCAGTTGTAGTTTTACCAGAACCTTGAAGACCAACTAGCATTATAATTGTTGGTGGATTTGGTGAAATGGCTATTTTGCTATCTGTTCCACCTAAAAGTTCTACTAATTCATCTTTTACTATTTTTACAACTTGTTGACCTGGTGTTAAAGATTTAAGCACATCTTGCCCTAAGGCTTTATCATGAATTGAGTTTATAAATTCCTTTACTACTTTGTAGTTAACATCCGCTTCTAGTAATGCAAGCTTAACTTCTCGTAGCATTTCATTTAACTCTGATTCTGTTATTCTAGCTTTTCCTCTTAATTTTTTAGTAAATGCTTGTAACTTTTCTGATAAACCTTCAAAAGCCATTACTTAAATCCTCCTTTTGAAAAAATATTTTAAGCTACTTTTTAACATAAACTATTTGATAAATTTATGTTAAAACATTTTTATGCTAAAACGCTTAATTCTTTTTGCACTTCGTTTAATATTTTTTCAATTTTTTTGTCTGATGAATTGTCTTTTATTTCACTTAGTTGTGATAAAATTGTTTGTATTTGTTTTTCTTGTTTTTGTATTTTTTTCATGATGCCTAACTTTTCTTCGTATTCGAAGAGTTTGTTTTCTCCTTTCAATAATAAATCTCTTACGCCCTGCCTAGATATATGATGGATTTCTGCTATTTCAGCCAAAGACAAATCATTATTATAGTAGTCAATTAGTGCATTATATTGCTTTTTGGTTAATAATTTGCCATAAATTTGACATAGCATACTTATTTGTATATGTTTATCCATAATATTCCTTTCGATTTTACACTAGAAATGATTTCTTTTGCGTATGAGTTTTATTAAAATATGTGCTTTAATTTTTTTATTATCAAAGCATGTGTAAAACATATATACTTTACACCATTTTTACTCATTTGTCAAGTAGTTTGAAGGATTTTTTTATTTGTGTTATAATGAAGTTAATTGAAAAAGTAAATTCTATTTAATAAAAAATAACTAGAAATTAGTAATAAATTAATACTTAATGTAAGATT
>CALXWM010000054.1 GCA_944392425.1 uncultured Clostridia bacterium | reverse complement strand
TTATAACACATAAAACAGAAAGAAAAGATATTCATAAACAAGGCAAAAAAGTAAAAAGAGAAAATCAATACATATTTGAAAATCATCATGAGGCGATTATATCCAAAGAACAATTTGAAAGAGTACAAGAAATGATGAAAAAAAGAGTAAAAAATTCTAGTATTTATACAAAGAAAAAAAGAGACTATATATTTGGTGGAGTTTTAAGATGTGGGGAATGCAAACGGTAGTGTTACAGGAGTTGCAAGAGTTAGAAGTCAAAGAGAAGGATATGTCCCTAAAAAATCATATGAATGCGTGGCTTATAGGAAATATGGTAAGTCAAGATGTGTATGTCATAATGTAAGAGAAGATTATTTACTTGCTAATTTTAAAAATTTCTTGATACTATTAAGAGATAATTATATTTCAGAAATAAATAATTTAAAGCTTAACGAATATAAATCTAGCAAAAAGAAAAATCTTGAAGAACAAAAAAACAATTTAAAGAATTTGGAAGCAGAATATAAAGTTTTAATCTCACAGAGAATAAAAGAAATAGCAAGTTCTTCAAGAGACAAAAAGGAATTTATAGAAAATACATATAGAAGTTTAGAAGAAGAAAAGTATAAAGAAATAGAAAAAACAAAAAAGAAATTACAAGAGTTGCAAAATGAAGATTTAGAAATAAAGCAAGAAAAAATGAAGCAAACAATAGACTATTTTAATCAAATTATAGAAGCGGAAGTGCCAGATAAAGCGATACTAAATATGCTAATTGATAAAATTTATATTTATCACGACAAATCTGTAAAATTTGAATTAAAAATAGATATAAATAAAATAATATAATAAAAAGCGAAAAACAATTATCTTTCGCATAATAAAAAAGTGGTTCAACTGTGTAGACACAATCACAACACTATGCAGGACTCGCTTTTGATGCAGGGCAAACTTTAAGCGTCGCAAGAAGAGCACAATTATATACAAGTGCACTAAATTCAAATGTGTGGTCATATGTAGAACCAAAAAGTTTAACACCAACATGGGTGCACTTTGATAAAAGAAGAGGTACACCTGCTTGTTCTACTGGTGGTTTTCCAACAATAAGAAGCGATTCAAGAGGATCTTATGTACTAATTGCACAGGATTGCTTAAATACTTTAGGATATAAGACAGGAGGGCTAGACGGAGTATTTGGAACTCAAACTTTAAATGCAGTTAAAAGTTATCAAAGGGTATCTGGATTAGCAGTTGATGGAATTGTAGGATGTAATACATGGAGAGCAATGCTAGAAGCGGTTATAGGAACTGGTAGAACTTCTACGACGATTGATTAAAAAACGTACTAAACTATTGCAAATATACTCCTATTAAATTATAATATACGCAAGAAAACAAAAGAGGGATGAAAATGGATTTTTATATTACTTGGGCAATTGGTGTAATTGCTGTGTGGACTTCTTGGGGAATATTATTTGCTATTTCTAAATACATGGAAAAGCATAAAGCAGAAATTGAAAATTTAAAGCTAAAAGCTTCAAATTACAATCCAAAAGAAAATATTAATAAAGAAATAGATAGAATACTCTTTGGAGATTTAAGCTCTGAGAACAAATATCTTGAAGAGTGGGATAATATAAAAAGCCCATTAATGATAGGATATTTATGTGATGGAAAAGTAAAATATAGGCATATAATGGCAACTTTACTAAACTTTATACAAAAGGGATATATTGAGATAATACAAATAAATAAAAAAGATAATAAAATAGATTATAAATTAATAAAAAAGAATTTAGAAATTTATAATCCTAAAGTATATGAAAGCTTGAAAAGTCTCAAAAATAATAATGCGTTGAGAAAAAAATTAATCCATTATGAAGTTTCAGCATCTGACATATTTGCTATTAATAGAATAATATTTAATGATAATAATGAAATAAAACCAGAAGATATTATAAAATTTTATGATGATAAAGATTGTGATGGTAAAGAATCAGAAGAATTAATTGCAAAATTGATATATTTGGAAAAATTAATAAACAAAGAATTTGAAATATATGGACTAATTGAAAAGAATTCTACTACAATTAATTCATATAGAGGAAAATTAACAAACATTGGAATAGTTAAAAGAAATGAGTGGCTTAATATCGCAAATAAATTAAAAACACAAACTCTAATTTCTAATAGAGATGCACAAGGAATTTTGGTATGGGGTAAATATATGGCATATGCAGTAGCACTAAATGTGAGTAAAATAGCAATAAACGATTTATGGGATAAACTATTTGATAGTTATAATAAAAATATAGACAAAATTTAATTGTATTAGGCATTATTTAGAGTAGATTTAATATCTACTCTATTATTATAATACTTTGTATATATTTTTTTAAAAATTTATTGATTTTTAGTTTTTTAAATGATATAAAATACAAAAAGGGGGAAGTAAATGTTAATACTTATTATAATAGTATTATTGGCTTATATATTTACACTAAAAATAATATTAGAAAAAAATAGAAAAAATGATATTTACTATAGAAAAATTCCTACAAAAGATTCACCGGCTTATGTTGGTAAAGTGCTAAAAGGACATGCGGATGGTAATGACATAATTTCAACAATATTAGATTTAAACATGCGAGGATTTATAGATATTTCTACAAAAAATATTAATGGTAAATTAAGAAGAGAACTTTTATGTACTGGAAAAAACAAAAATACAGAATTAGAGGAACATGAAATATTTTTAATTGATTAACTTTTTAAAAATAGTGATAAAATTATTTTAGAAGATTATATTTCAAGTGATAAATTTAAAAATGATTTTATTGAATTTGATAAAATGCTAGATAGAAAAGTACAAAGAAAAATTGTAAAAAAGATTCAATAATGAAAAATATTACTAAATTAATTTTTTTAACTACTTTTTCAATATTGGGAATTACTATTTTTTATGCACTTTTTCAACCAATAATGTTTTTGCTAGTAAAAGATGATTATGAAAGTATAATATTTACTTTAATAATCAGTACACTTTCTTACATTTTAATTACCTATTTATATATATCATATATAAATAGGAAAAAGTTAATTAAAAATATTATGACTATAAAAATTGCCTACATATTTTGCTTTATTATATTATTATTGTTAGTAACAACTCTAAGACATGAGAATATGGTTGAAATATTACAAAATGAGATAGAATGGTATAAGATGATATTAAATTTTATAATAGCAATTGTTACATTATTATATATGTTTAATATAATAAGTTATAAAGACGAAAAAAACTATCTTATACTCTTTAACGTAGCAATTATATTTTTGGCAATTATATTAAACTGTAAATTAGCAATGTGCATTAGTATAGTTTTACTATCAATATATTCTTTTATGATAACACCTAGATACGTTAATTTTAAAGATGAGGATTATATAGATAAGTGGCAAAGTTTTAAAAGCTTTTTAGAGGATTATTCACTGTTGAAAGAAAAAGAAGAAAAAGATATATTGATTTGGAATAAATACTTAATATATGCAATTTCTCTAGGCGTAAATAAAAAAATAGTAAAAGAGTATGCTAAATTAGCACATATAAATTTATTTGATAAAGAATATTACAAAAAGTTTTATAAAGAATATATAGATTAAGGAGATACAAGAATGAATAATGAGGAAACAATTATTAATAAACAAATAGATATTGATACAATAATTGAATTAGCTAAACATTTAGAAAGCCAAAAAGAAGAATATATAAGATTGATAAATATGGATGAAGCTAAAAATAGAGGAAAAGCATTTAATGAACAAGTATATCAATACAAATGCTATAGTGAACCTGAAGTAAAATATGAGATTACATTTAGTGATAATAAAACAGTTAAGCAATCTAATTATAATTGGTTTATTCAAAATTTAAATAAGCCAGATCAAGTAAAAAAAATAAATATGTTTTTTTATGTTAGTTATTTTGATAATTCCATTAATAAAGATAATTCAATACAAAAAAGGTTAAATGAAAGTATTTCTTTTTATGAAGATAGAGTATATTTAAGAGTTGAAGGATTAGAATTAGAAGATGAGGTATACAAACAACATTCATATATTATAGGATTATTAGAGAGAGGAAATGATAAATATGATAAAACAATAAAAAATAGGAATTTGAGAATACAAAGCTTCTGCCTTAGTATTGGTATAATTTTATCATACATTGTATATTTAGTTTTAAGCGTTACAAAGTCGAATCTACCAGAATTATTTGTACAATTACTAAATAATAAATACGGAATAATAATTGGTCAATGGATAATTGCAATAATATTAGGAAATATATTCGGATATGGAATTATGATGATTTTATATAGAAATATATTACCTAGAAGGAAATATTCTTATTACAGTCGTTCTTCTCATAAGTCAGTATATGTAGATGATGTTGATGATTATAAAGGAAAATGTGAAGTTCATATAGGAATGTATGCTGATGCAAAAAAGAATAGAAATATAATAGAAAAAATTTATAAAATAACTAGAATAGTTGTTTTACTACAATTAGGAATTAGTTTAATATTATTTTTAGTTTTAAAATAAGTAAAGTATATAATAATTAAACTTGATGATAAAAATTGTTAAAAAAGATAAATTAAAAAAGGGAGTTATAAATATGAAAAAAAAATTACGGTGATATAGCTAGGAGTGTTTATTACGATGAAAAAAATATGAAAAGAGCTACAATGATATGGAATGATTTAAAAAATAGAGGAAGTTTGGATGCAGAAGAGTATTTAACATTATCATCTTATTTAAGATTTTATAAAAGAAAAAATATAAAAAAAGCGGTAAAAATGTTTAAAAAATTTTATAAACATGGTTGGTGCCTTATTTCGTTACCTTATTTAGGAGAATGTTATTATTGTGGTATAGGGGTAAAAAGAGATTATACAAAAGCAAAAAAAATTCTTTATCAATCATTAAAACATTTTGATTTATATGATTCATATTTTACAAACCCAAAATTTTATTTAGGGGAAATGTACTTACTAGGAAATGGCACAGAAAAGGATTACTCGAAAGCAAAAAAATATTTTAATGAATGTTATAATGAATATAAATATCTAAAATTATATATATATCCATATAAATTATATTATTATTTAGGAAAGATCAAAAAGATAGAAGATAATAATATTGTAAATGAAAATAATTATTATTTTAATTTAATATTTGCTCAAATATTAAACAATATTAGTAATCAAGACATAAAAATTAATACAATAGAAGATTTATATAAAGCAATTAATAAATACAGTTATAGAAAATTTATAAAAAATCAAAAAATAAAGGAAATAAGAGAGTTTGAAAAGCGTATTGGATACTTAAACAAATCTGAATTTACAGAAATGATAGATTTTTTAAAAATTAAAATAGAAAATTATATGAAAAATGATAAGTTTTGCAAAATGTTTTCGATTTATCATGAAAATCATATTGATTGGTTTTTTAAAATTATATTGGAATCTTATAAATATAAAAATATTAAAGATTATATAAATAATTTAATAGAACAAAATGATTATGAAACTGTGGATATTATTGGAACAATGTTCTTAGATGGAATAGTTATTGAAAAAGATGAAAATAAGGGAAAAGAATATAAGGAAAAAGCAAAAAAGATAAGAAAAGATTTTTTTCTACAAAACATACCAAATGAGAGCTAATAAATTATGGCTATAAAATAAGATATATGACAATAATTTTGACAATTATTAAGAAAAATAAGGATTAGCAAAAGTTTTATAAAAATTAAAAATATAAAAGGAGATATAAATATGAAAAAAATATATAATTTGAGCGAACTTAATGGTGTAGCTTTTAATATTTATTTGTATGAGAAAAATATGAAAAGAGCCATAATGATATTGAATGATTTCAGAAAAAAAGGAAGTATCCTAGCAGAAGAGTATATTGGATTATCTTATTACTTAAGATTTTACAAAAGAAAAAATATAAAAAAAGCAGTAAGAATATTTAAAAAATTAAACAAATATGATTTATGTAATAATTCTTTACCTTATTTAGGAGAATGCTATTATTGTGGGTTAGGAGTAAAAAAAGACTATGAAAAAGCAAAAAAGATTTTTGATAAAGAAATACAACAAGATGGAAATAGGATTGAATCATATTTCACTAACCCTAATTTTTATTTAGGAGAGATGTACTTACTAGGTTATGGCGTAGAAAAGAATTATTCAAAAGCAAAAAAATATTTGGAGGAATGTTATAAAACAAGTGATAACAAAGAATTATATATATATCCATACAGATTATATTATTATCTGGGAAACATAAAAAGAATAGAAGATAATAATACTGACAAGTTAAATAATAATTATTATAATTTTATACTTGCCCAAATATTAAATAATATTAGCTACAAAAATATAGAAATTTACAAATTAGAGGATTTATATAAAGCAATTGATAAATACAGTTATAAAGAATTTATAAAAAATCAAAGAATAAAAGAATTAAGAACGTTCGAAAGGCACATTGGATATTTAAGTAAATCTGAATTTGCAGAAATGATGGGTATTTTAAAAACAAAAATAGAAAAATGCATGAGAAGCGATAAGTTTGATGAAATGTTCTTAATTTATTATGATAATTATATTGATTGGTTTTTTAAAATTATTTTAGAATCTTATAATTATGAAGATATTGAAGATTATATAAATAGTTTAATAGAACAAAAAGATTATGAAACTCTTAAAATTATGGAAACAATGTATTCTGATGGATTAATTGTTGAAAAAGATAAAAAGAAAGCAGAAGAATACGAGAAAAAAATGAAAGAAGAAGATGACAAAGAATGGAAAAATCTAATAAAAGGAATTGATACAGGTATAAATGATTTAGAAAAAGGTATAAATGAAAATTAAATTAGTACAAAAATAAAATAAAAAAATTATATAAATGGTAAAATTAAATTACCGTTTTGAAAAAAATAAAAAGACACATAATTAAAACTTATGGTACAATGTT
>CALXWM010000053.1 GCA_944392425.1 uncultured Clostridia bacterium | reverse complement strand
ATAAAGTGTTGAATACAGTGCATTTAAAGGATTAGAAAAAAAGATAAAAAAATTGCCTACATTTACTTGACACATACCAAGTTATGTGTGCATGAAAAAAAAGTTGCAATTTATGTAAATTTATGATATAATAAAAACTGCTCAATTTTCTTTATAGGAGGCACACCAAAATGTACAAAAAAGTGAAAAATCAATCAAACTATACACTTCGGGAGCTTTTAGCTCAGAAAGGAAAAATAATTGTCATAGGCAAAAGTGAAAAAATAAGCTTTACGTTTTATGGCGAAGAAAGGTTTATTCCTGTTCATCCCGCATACTTCATTATAAATGAAGATGGAGAAATTTGGGATGAAGAAGAGCAGATCTTCTTAACAATCGATTCAAACGGTGTCGTTACTTTCAACGCTGGAAGTAGCGAACCTTCAAAATATTCAGGAATAATGGAGGAGATGAAAAAAGAAGGAATTGACAAAATTCTAATCCAAGGAAATATTGTATGGATTAGAAAAAATGGAAAGTACGAAAAAGCAATGTTTTATTCACAGATGAATAAAGCATTGTATAATGCAGAGACATTTGATTTGATTGATACCATTATTATGGTAGAGGAGGTGTAACTCCGTCAAAAAGTTTTTGCTTTTTGATATGGGCTTTAAGAACTAGGCGGGTAAGCTAACATTTAAAAGTTATGCTACCCGCCTAATTATATTATAAAAAATTTATTATGAATTTGTGTTTTTTTAATCTATTTCAACAATCCTTACATCAACACTATCATTATCTGAGCTTGCATAAATTTTAATATCATTTCCAGTATTGTTTGTAAACTTTAAATCTAAGCCACTACTATAAGAAACTGCAGCATCTTTGCCTTCTTCAATGTAAGTAACTTTTTTATTATGAGGGTGGCGCTCAGTAACATCAATACCTTCTACTGCTAAAACAGCATTATAAATTGTAGTACTTACTTGACAATTACCACCGCCATAACCTTTTTCCACTTGTTTATCTACAATAACATCAGCTTCTTGATAACCTTTTTCAGCCGAAGGCTGACCCACAATTGAATTAAAAGAAAAACTTTCTCCATTACTTATTGTTGTACCATTAATTGTATTGCAAGTAATGTTTATATTATTTAATCTTGCACTATCACCGCTTAAATTAGTTGAGAATGATGCAATTTCAGTTTCAGTAGGAGTAACAGGAACCATTATTGTATTATCAGGAATATAAGTATTGTTAATTTCATTAATTATATTTTGCTGTCTTCTATTATCTTCACTTGTATATGCTCCTATATCTTGATTTGCTTCATTATTAACAGAATTGTTGTAAAATAAATAAATTCCATAACCTAAAGCTATTACAACTATAATTGATATTATTGCAATTATTGCTTTTTTCAAAACGAATCACCTCCTAAACAATATGTAATCTTTAAGGCAAGTAAACAAATATAAAACCAATCATATAAATTTAAAATAATAAAATCATATATTCTATTATTTCCATGTTTATAATATTTATTAAAATAATAAAAAATTTCAAAAAAATAACAATATCTCTACGATATATCGATATTGACAATTCTTTTTATTTTATTTATAATATAAATATATTGAATTTGAATTTTAAAATAATAATAGATATTTAAATTGAAAGGATATTTGTTATGGCAAGTAAAGTTTGGAAAAAACTACTTTTTATAATATTAGTAATAGCATGTTTATTTAATATAACACTAAAATTAGTACAAAGAAATTCATTTAAAGATGAATTACAATCATCTGCACAATATGTTCAAAATCTTGTACAAGAATGAAATAATCAATTTTACAGTTGATTATTTTTTTTTGTTTGTATATAATTTAAAAAAATAAATTAAAAAATTTTTAGTATTTAGCAAATTTATAAGGGGGATAAATCAAATGAGAAAAATAAACGATATAATACAAAAAATCATACATAGTAAATATATAGGTTATATAATAATTTTTGTTTTATCTTGTATTATTATAGCGCCAATTTTTTCTATGGATCTAACTCAAAACAATGAAGCAAAAATACATATGGCAAGAATACTTTCAATTGACTCTGTAATAAAAGATGGTATATTTCCACCAATAATAGACTATAGCTATATGAATGGATTTGGATATGCTTTAAACTTGTTTTATGGACCACTTACAACATATATTCCTATAATATTATTGAATATATTGGGTACATCTGCATTAGCACTTAAAGTATTTACTTTTTTTACAGTATTCATTTCTGGTATTACAATGTACAATTTTATATATACTGTCACCAAAAGGAAGGCAATTGCTACAATTGGAGCAATTATATATATTTCTACTCCATATAAATTATCTAACATTTATTCTAGAAATGCAGTTGGAGAGTATACAGCATTTATATTTATACCAGTTGTATTTGAAGGGTTATATAATATTATCAATAACAAGAAAAAGAACTATTTACTTTGCATAGGAATAATAGGACTTATATTATCTCATACAATATCTACAGTTTATACAGCTGTATTTGCGGTTATATATTTACTTTTAAACATTGAAAAACTAAAAAAATTAAGAATTTGGAAAAGTTTTATCATAAATGCAGTTGTTGCCCTTGTAGTTTGCATGTTTTACATAATACCTTTAGCAGAATATAAATTAATAGGAAATTATTCAATCTATGATACCTCTGTTATGCATACAGGAACTGATGAAGTTTTTACAACAGGGTTAGGCTTTAGTGATTTATTTGCAAGTGAATTTGGAGACCAAGAGATAAGATTTTCTTTAGGAATTATGACTTGTATTTTAACTTTACTTGGGGCGTTTTGCTACAAAAAAATTAAAAAAGAATATAAAGGTATATATTTATCTTTTTTACTACTAAGTATAATTGCACTTATAATGTCTACAAAACTATTTCCATGGTTTATTTTGCCTGACTTTTTTGGAGTTATACAATTTGCATGGAGAAATTTAGGATTTTTAGCATTCTTTATCTCTTTAGTTTGTGGTATAAATGCAGTCACTTTTGCAGAGAATTTTAAGAAAGAATGGGTTAAAGATACTATTTTATTTGCAATTATCGTAAGTACGTGTGTGTTTAGTGCTTTAGGAACAATAAAATATGCAAACAAAGGCGATTTGAAAAATGAAAAGGCTTTTGATGAATATACATCTCAAAATGAAAGGATATATCCTTATTCAATTAATAGAGAATATTTATCTATTAATGCATTAAATAATTTAGATTATATGATTGAAAGGAAAGACTGTTCTTATGTAATTTCTGGACAAGCAGAAATAGTAAATGAAGATAAAAATAAATTGCAAGATAAAATAGAATTAAAAAATGTTTCAGATGGGACTGTAATAGAATTGCCATATGTATATTATTTAGGCTATAAAATTAGTGTGACATATGATAGTCAAAATTCACAAAATATAGTAGAAGATAGTAGTGAAGAGCAAAAAAACGATGCAGGACATAATTTAGATGATACCAGTATAACTAAAAAAATAGATACATTTGAAACAGAAAATGGATTTTTAGCTATAGAATTGGACGAATGTTCATCTGCGACAATTACAGTAGAATATAAAGGAACTTTGGCTGAAAAGATTGGATATATAATTTCTTTAGCAGGAATTGTTATATTAATTATTATGATTTACAAGGAGAGGAGAAATAGTTTGCTATATGAAAATGAGCAAATACATAAACAATAAAATAGAAAAAAATACCCTAAGAACTGTAAAAAAAATATTTATGAATAATAAAACTTTTATAGCTAGCTTATTTATTATTATTACAAGCATACTCATATCAATTCCTATGTTTAATCCGGATTTTAATATGCAATTTGACGATGGAATTCAGCACATATGTAGGCTAATTGGTACAGAGCAATCAATAAATGAAGGACAGCCTATTCCTGTTATAATGTCAAATCTTTGTAATGGTTTTGGATATTCGTGGAATTTGTTTTATAGTCCAGTCACAAGCTATTTACCACTAATATTTAGAATATTTACTACATCTTATGAAATGTGCCTAAAATTATTTATGTTTGTAGTAAGTATTGCTTCTGGATTTGCAATGTACTTTTTTGTAAAAAAATTCTTAAAGGGACATGAAAAGAATATCAAATATCAAGAGAGCAATAAAGATAAAACGAAAGGACCTGATAAAAAAGGGGAGCTTAATCAAAAACTAGATGACAATAAAATAGAATTAATTGCGGTTTTGGCAGGTGTGTTTTATATATTATTGCCATACAGATTAAATGATATGTATTTACGATTAGCGGTGTCAGAACTTACATCATTCATATTTTTACCAATAGTATTTAATGGTTTGTATAGTATAGTAAACCTAAAAGAAAAAAGCTATCTGCAAGTATTAGGTGGAGTAGGAATGCTACTTACACATAGCTTGCTTACTGTATATTTAGTTATTTTTTGCGTGATATATTTATTAATAAATATCAAAAAAATAGACAAAAAAACTTTTTTAACTTTGCTAACAAATGCAGGAATTATATTGTTACTATCAGCCTTTTACTGGCTTCCATTATTACAAACTAAGCTTTCTACTGATTACGAAGTCTTTAATGATGAGCATATGATTAGATGGGATGCGATGATTGCTTTAAAAGCAAAAACAGCGGAACTTGCTTTTTACGTACCCGGAAGAATGTTTTATGGAATTGGAATATTAGTTATAATTGGTACAGCATTAAGTTTTACAATATTAAAACAAAAAGATATAGATAGGAAAAATTTTGTGTTTTTCTTAATTTGTGGACTAGTATCTTCAATAATGGCATTAAACTTTTTTCCATTTGAAAAATTACCAAGTCTATTTACTATGATGCAATTTTCGTTTAGAATGCTTGAATTTGGAGGCTTCTTTTTGGTAATTTGCGCATCTATTGCAATTGGTTTATCAATTAAGAAGTTTAATATTTATACCGTATTAGGATTTACTTGTATAGCTTTAGTACTGCTATTTCCAAATTTGTGCGAATTACATTATGGAAGATATTATACAGAAGAAGAATTGATTAAAGGAATTCCTATTACAAGTGATACAGGCAGAGTTCATGCAGGGTGTGCAAGTTTTGAATACTTGCCAAATAAAGCATTTAAAAATAGAGAGTATATAGAAAACAGAGAAAATGTACCAATAATTTTAGAGGATGAAAGTGGAGATAGTAGAAATGATACTGGACTTGCAACAATAGAGAATTTTAATAAAGATGGTACAAGCTGTAGCTTTAATGTTGTAACCAAAGAAGGGAATGATGAGCTAGATTTAAGTAGCCAAAATGAAAGTCCTCAAATAAACGACAGTAATGAAATCGAAGATTCGCTCAAAATAGAATTACCATATATTTATTATATTGGATATAATGTAGAGTATACAGACGATTCAGGAAACAATTATAGTGTTGAAACTTACGAGTCAGAGAATGGATTTTTATGTATAGATGTTCCAAATGAAAATATAACTGTAAATGTAAAATATACAGAAACAGTGCTTATGAAAATAGCTTATATTATATCTGCTGTTACCGTTTTGGTTTTAATTATTATATATTTTATAAAACGAGTAAAGGAGAGAAAACAAAAGATTATATAGAAGTTAGAGATTTATTAGATATTATAAGTGAGGTACAAGGAAGAAAGAAAATAAAAACTGTTCTTCCAATGTGGTTCGCAAAACTTACAGTACCTCTTTCAGAAACATATTATAAAATAATGGAAGAGCCACCACTTTATACAAAATATTCTTTGTATGTACTTACATCAAATGGACATTTTTCAAATGAGAAGGCTAAAAAGGAATTAGGATATACTACAAGGGATATTAAAGATACTATAAAAGATACAGTAGAATGGCTTAAAGAGAGTGGTAGGATAAAGAGTTAACTATTGACTTTTAAGAAAAATGGGTTTATTATATTTACATAACTATTCTCTTTTCTAAATAATTTTTGCGGCTTAGCGAAGACGGTAGTTATAATTAACTTTTAGAAAGGTTGTGTTATTGTGTTAGCATTTGAAAAGATCATTATGAGAGGACATGCACTTTGCCCTCTTGATGGTCGGTATGGTGATGTAGGGCAAGTGCTCGAAAGATTTTTCTCCGAATCTGCTCTCATGAAATATCGAGTTGAGGTAGAATGCCTCTGGCTGGAGCACCTCTCTGGAGAAGTCCTCGGGAATTATCCGGAATTGTTTGATGAAAAATTCATTGAACAAGATTTTGAGAGCATTCGCGAAGGCTTCAATGATGACGACTTTGTTCGTATCAAGCAAATTGAGTCCAGAACGAACCACGACGTAAAGGCCGTGGAATACTTCTTGGGCGAAAAGCTCGATGAAATGGGCAAGGGCTATTTCAAGCCTCTGGTTCACATTGGGTGTACGAGTGAAGACATCAACTCCACGGCATACGCTATGATGTTCAAGGATGCCATGGAATATGTGATGGTTCCGAAAATGTGGGAACTGGTGGCAACCATGAAAGAGTGGGCATCTGAGTATGCGAATGTTCCGATGCTTGCTCATACTCATGGTCAGCCAGCCACTCCTACAACTTTGGGAAAAGAAATGGCGGTATTTTATAATCGACTTCTTTATGTTATTAATAACCTCAGCGAGGACTATTGTGCCAAGTGGAGTGGTGCCACTGGAAATTATTCCGCAATTTCTGTGGCATTTCCGAAAGAACAATGGGATAATGAAGCCGCAAACTTCCTTGAATATGGATGTGGGGTTAATATTAACCCTGTGACAACCCAAATCGAAGACCATGACTGGATGTGTGAGATGTTCAACAAAATCAGAATGTTTGCGAACATTTTGATTGACATTGACCAGGATTTCTGGCTGTATATTTCGATGAATTATATCTGCCAGAAAGCGGTTGATGGGGAGGTTGGTTCTTCTACTATGCCTCATAAAGTCAACCCGATTCAGTTCGAAAACTCGGAGAGCAACTGCAAAACTGGCAATGCATTGCTCAGCATGCTTTCCGACAAACTCAGCGTTTCGAGGCTTCAAAGAGATTTGACCGATTCTTCGTCTCTTCGTAATGTGGGCATGGCATTGGGCTACATTTACCAAGCCATCTCGCAAACGATTAAGGGGATGAGTAGGTCTGCTCCGAATGTACAGAAGATGTCGGAAGACCTCGAAAACAACTGGGAGGTCCTTGCGGAACCTATCCAGACCATGCTTCGCAAGTATGGCGTTCCTGATGCTTATGAGGAGCTCAAGAAAATGACTCGTGGAAAGCAAGTCACCAAAGAGGATATCTATAAGTTTATAGAAACTTTGGACATGCTTTCTGAGGAGGATAAGAGGACGCTTCTCGAGCTCACACCGGCTACGTACACTGGCTATGCTCAAGATCTTGCCGAAGGCTGTTAAAAACTCTGCTTTGTAAGTTTTGCGTGAGAGGAATCATGAAACGACAAACGAGACCGAGACACAATTATAACACAAGGGGGAACCTCCGGTTGGGGGTTCCCCTGTTATTATTTTATTTTAAATGCTAATTAAGAAAACATTAATATATCTTAATATAAAAATTCTGTGAATTTTTAGTAAAAATGTCCCGTTTTTGTTTTTGAATTTTTAGTAAAAATGTCTCATGTTTTATTGGTAGA
>CALXWM010000052.1 GCA_944392425.1 uncultured Clostridia bacterium | reverse complement strand
ATTCAAAATACAGATGGACAAAATCTGTATGAATATATTATTAAGTATGCTACTAATTTATTTGACCAAGATATTATTTTAGAAGATGAAAATTTAATTAGTTCTACAGGAATAGAGGATTTTATAGCAAATGCAATAAATAAGAACTTTATACAAAATGAAGATACATTTATAAATAAAACATATATGCAAGTAGTAGTAAAAACACATACTAAAAAGCAGACAAGTGTAACAAATGTGGAAAATAACATCTATAATTTACATACATATATGACTAACTGTACGCAAAATTATGATATTGTGTACAGTTTTTCTATTGTAAATAAGAAATTTGTAATAACAATCGAGAATAAAGCAATTAATAAAGAGTTAATTGATGTAAATGCTCAGCCTATTTCAAACTACAACGAAGTTTTTGAAACAGATGTAGTGAGTAAGGTTATTGTTTTAACCAGTACAAATACTTATACATTATATTTGTTAAATGATAGGACAACGACAACAGATATGACAAATCCTAATAGAGCAGATGGTAAAACAGTAACAGTTTATACAGAAAATTATGAGGATGCACCTCAGACTGCATTAGATCAGATAAAACAAAATGCTTACAATCATAACATAACATTTAATTATTATGATAGGTTGATTCCAGTTGGAACACCTATTGCTATAAAAACAAAACAGTCTTTAATATTTGATACTTATATTTCTGCAATAAAAATAACACAAAGTAAGTTTATTGAATATACATGTGGAAATATTAGAGTTAAATTTATTGGTAAATTATTAAAAGAAAGGAGCAAAAATGCTTAAAGGACATGTTTTTTCTAAACAAATTTTTGGAAACCCAATTTTTGCATTGTTCATAAATACTTTTTTGAATGGTAGAGATGGAGTTTCTAATAATTACAAAAATGGTATGCAAGTAACTTATAGTGGCTCAAATGTTACTGTAGCAAGTGGAGCTGTTTGTATACAAGGAAGATTTTTGGAAGAGGATACTGGAAGCACAATTTCTGCAGGAACAGATACTGCTTACTGCAAGCTAGTAATAGAAGTAAACTTAGATTTGCAAAATACAGAAAGTCAATTTAATCAAGGTGTATATAAAGTTGTAAAGTCAGCTAGTAGTTATCCTAATTTAACTCAAACAAATATAGTTAAAAATAATGCAGGAATATATCAATATGAATTAGCAAGATTTAGAACTAACGCTTCTGGAATAACAGATTTTCAAGACGAGCGTACATTTTTGGACTTTGACACTATTTATGACGAAATGGAAGCGGAATATGGAGCTGTATTACAACAGTTAAAAGATGAATTAGATAGAATAAAGGACCAGAGCGATGTATTATTAAAAACAGGAGGAACAGTAAGTGGAAAAATTGAAATCGGTAGCGGTGGCGACATTACTGGTAATATTAGTGCTAATGCTCGGAACGGCAAATAAGTTGAAAACAGCAAGGCAAATTGCTCTAACAGGAGCAGTTAGTGGTTCTACTAATTTTGATGGAAGTGGAAATGTAACTATAACAACTAAGCAAGCAAATATTGCAGTGATAACTGGTAGTACAACAACTACAAGTGACAGTTTGACAGCCACTACTAAAGTAAACTATCCAAGTGGATATAATGTTAATAATTGTGTAGTTATATCTATAATGGGAGGCAGAACGGTTGGAGGAATAGATTATCCATGGACTACATCTTTGGGAAAAGATTCATCAAGTTACTTACTGGGATGTGCTGAATTAGGTGTAAGTCTAGATTCTGATGGGATTACTGTTAGGAGAAGTAAAATAAGTGATAGTGAACCAGTTTCTACTAAAAAGTTTAAACTAGTTCTTATGAAAGTTTCTTAGGAGGAACTTATGGCAAATAAGATAACAGAAGTAATAGTAGAACCAAGTAAGATGTATGTAGGAGATAGTTTTAGATTAAAAATAAAAGTACAATTTACACCTTCTTATGCTTTAATAACACAAGACGAAAACAATATTATAACGGAAGATGAAAATCAGATAATTACACAAGGAGATTATTATGAATAAGAAAATAACAGAATTAACACAAGCTACTGAAGTAAATGATAATGATATAGTAATGATTGTACAATCTAATGAAAATAGACAAGTTAAAGCAGAGCAACTTACACAACATACATACAATTTAATTTTGGATGAAAATGTAGCTGCAGGAGGAGAAATAACATTGCCGTTTTATTATAAGGTAGGCAATGATTCTCTAATAGTTTTTTATGAAGGGCTATTTCTCAAACTTGCAAGAGATGGGACTAAGGCAAGTGGCAGTTATATAGAAGTAGGAGAGGCAGAAACTATAAGCAATAAAATAAAGATAACTGATGATTGGAACGCTGAAAGTGGAGATTGCTTTGAATTTATAGTGAAAGGAGTGTACACAAATGATACCGTTTAATAATATTGCAGTAAGTTCAGATAAACCAGAGAATGGGGCAGATGTATGGATAAAACATTGCAAAAACATGGTTAAAACATTACCAAATACGCAAACTGTAAATGGAATAACTTTTACTAATAATGGCGATGGAACTATAACCGTTAATGGAACAGCAACGGCAGTAGCATATATTACTATAGACAAACGTAATTTGCAAAGTAATAAATATGCTTTATCTGGTTGCCCAGTTGGTGGTGGACAAGATAAGTATAGTATATATATGACCGATACTGGTGCGTGGAGCAATATAGCTCAAGATTTTGGAAATGGTGCAAATTTTAATTTAGATTCTTTAAAAAATATAGAGACAAGACTAAGAGTTGCAGCTGGTGTTACAGTTAATAACTTGGTATTTAAGCCACAACTAGAAATAGGAGAGCAAACTAAATTTACACCCTACTTTGTTGATGACATATTAATAAAAGAAGGAAATAGTTATAGAAGTATTTTTGATAATTAGAAAGGAAGTAAAAATATGAATAAAAAACCGCAAAGCCTTGGGGCTGTATATATATATATATATATATCGTAAATTCTAAAGAGAAAAGAGGTGACAGATAATGCAACCTCTTGCGTATAAAATCAAACAAATTTTAAATAGATTAGATAGTTTAGAAGATAAACAAAAGACAGTAATAGTTGTAGATAATCTAAATGGAGGAACTAGCAAGACTATAGACATAGAGATTACTAGCAATTGTTCAATTTTAGTTTTATTGCCAAATGCGATGTACTTAATTAGTTTTGTCAGCAATGGACATGGAATATATAGTATATCTGGCGAAGTAAAAATTACTGAGGGAAGTGGAGGAAAGCAATATAGCATTTCAAAAGCAACAGAACAAAATCACTTCACATTTTCTATAGACGCATGGCAATACGCGACTTTAATTTTTAATATGAAAATTTAAAAGGAGAAAAGATGAATAGGAAGGATAAGGTAATTATATTAGGACTAATATTTGTTTTAGTAGTATTAGCTTTTAATATTATTGAAACAATAGTACAAACAGTCGACTATGAAAATAGAAAAGACTCTGGAAATGAACGATGGCTACAAGTAGAAAATAGAATATTGCAAACAGAGGAAAAAGTAAATACATTTGAGGAGGAATTGAAAAGATGGAACAAATAGTACAAATGATTGGCACATATGGTGTTAGTTTTGTTATAGTTGCAATTTTTTTATGGGACTACTGTTCAAATAAGAAAAAGACATCTGAAAATCAAGAAGTAATAAAAACCACATTAGAAACTGTAGGAAAAACGACAACAACAATAGCCAGTTGCTTAAAAGAAATGCAACAACAAAATCTTAACACAGCAAAAAGTCTAGAGCTTTTACAAACTCAAATGGAAAATACAGATAAAAAGATAGATATTTTGTTAGAAAGGAAGTAATAATATGGTAAAAAGACCGCAAACCCTTGGGACTGTACACACACACACACACACACACACACACACTAACATTTTAAAGAAGAAAAGAGGTGTTGTGTAATATGATACCTCTAAATAAACAAATGGGACAAAATATGGCTGAAATAAATGATTTTATGAATAATTATAATTTTGGGAAAGCAAAAGAAACTTCAGTTACAAATAGCTATGTAAGATTATTTACATTAAATATGTCATCAATTTATAAGGACACATTCATAATGTTTTTAATTCATGATAGCCAAGGCGGTTGGTATAGTAGTTTAGTTGGACTTGGAGTAAAGAAAAATGCATCTGCCGATGAGTTAATAATAAATACATTTAAAGCGTTGCAATATAATGGAACCGTTACAGATAAACTATATGCAATTGTAACTTCAATGAATAAGGTAGAAGTATATGCAAAAATGAGTGGCTCACAAAGTCCAACGATAAATATAATTGGAGTTTCAAAAATAAGCGATGCAATTTCTGCTGGAAAAATAGTAATAGATTGTGAAACTGTAGTAAGTATATTACCTACTGGTACACAAAAAATAGTAACAAGTTTGTTATAAGAAAGGAAATAGAAAATTATGACAAAAATCGCTGAAAGCCTTGGGGCTGTATATATATATATATATATATCGTAAATTCTAAAGAGAAAAGAGGTGAGCAGTAATGCAACCTCTTGCATATCAAATTAAACAACAAAATATAATAACAGATATTCTATATGAAGGTGAAGCAACGCAGGGACAAGGTGTACATTTGGACAAGCCTGGCATAAATTACAAATTTTTAGTTTTAATTACAGGCAATAACAGAGCTTGTATGCTTTATCCAATGCTAAACATGGAGTCTAGTTGTGAATTTGGAATATTTTATCTTTTCAATAATGGAAACAGTTTGACCTTAACAAACACAACTTTTACAATAAAACAAGTATTAGGAGTTAAATAGAAAGGAAGGTGATGATATGGAGATAACTTATGTAGTAATTATAGCAATAATAGCTTACATTTGTGGTGCTATAACAAAGATATTTATAGAGCAAATACCTAACAAGTACATACCAATACAAAATGTGGCAATAGGTATAGTAAGTGCATTAGTATGCTATTTTACAGGAATAGAACCTAACATATTACAAGCTTTTGTATTATGCTTAGTAGCAACAATGGGAGCTGGCGGAGTAGCAGATTTAATTAATATAAAAAACAAGGAGGAATAAATTATGTACAATATTTATCAAAGACAATTAAATTTAAGGTTATTAAATGCTTATACAGGAAAAATTGATGGCATTGAAGGTAGTGGAACAAAAAATGGATACAGGATAATTCAAAAAAGATATGGCATAGCAGTAGATGGTATATATGGAAAAGATACAGAAAGAGTATGCTTAGAAGCTATAAAGAAAATACAAAACCGATTAAATGAATTAGGATATAGCCTAACCGTAGATGGATTAGCAGGAACAAACACAGACAATGCAGTAAAAGACTTTCAAAGTAAAAATGGATTGACAGTAGATGGTATTGTAGGACCTAATACAGAAGCAAAACTATTTGCGGAGAGTTTGAGTTGGGATAATATAAAACATTTTAAGAAATCAGAGTTTACTTGCAAATGCGGTTGTGGTTTAAATAATATCCAATTAGAAGTAGTAAAAATAGCAGATGAAATAAGAGAACACTTTGGAAAACCATGTATTGTAAATAGTGGAACTAGATGTTCAAAGCACAATAAAGAAGTTGGTGGAGTTGCTAATTCAAGACACTTAACTGGAAAAGCAATTGACTTATACGTTCAAGGCGTAGATGGTGGAACTTTAGTAAATTACACAAAACAACTTGTAAATCAAGGCAAGTTAAGATATACATACAGAATATCTGCAAATGGTAATGCAGTACATATTGATATACAATAATTAAAGGTAGGCTATTACAGTCTACCTCTTTTTTGTGTCAAAAAAAGAAAACCTGTTGGAGTGGATACAGGTCTTCTTACATCTCATTAAATAAGACAATAATATATTCATTAAATCTATAATAAAACGAATTAATAAATCTGTCAATAGTTATTGACTAATTTTTAATTCTTTCTTTAAAGCTTTTTGTAATAATTGTGAAAAGTTAATATCATTCTTTTCTGCAAGAGTATTTAACCATACTGGTATAGTTAATGTCTTTTTTACTGCTATATTACTATATTTTTTTCTATATTCAAGTAAATCTATTTCTACTATAGATATAAATTGATTTTCATTTAACTTGATATTGTTATATGGAATTGTGGGGTTAGGAAAAGTTTCTAAATCTGATAAATATAAGCCCATAGCATCCTGAGCCATTAAATAAGCTTCATTAATTGTTTTTCCATAGGTTGAACATCCTTTTAAGTCAATAAAGTCAACCATATAACACTTATCATTTTCATCATAAGTAAATATAGCTGGATAAAAATAAATATTCATAACAGATCCCTTCCTAATATAATTATTCTCTTTTGTAATTAATATATTCAAAATAAGAGGAGAAGGGACTACTTTTTGAGTCCCGTCCTTTTTAAAATGGTTGCTACTAGTCCTTTGGGAATATCCCTATTATGTATGGGAATTATTTCTGTCTGGTTTCCGTTTCCTCATTTTTAAATGAGATCCAGATTGAGAAACTTTAGCCCAACCATTTTTTTCAAGTAGCTTTACCAAATCTTTAGGATACATATGTATCACTCCTTTTCTTGTGTGCTTTAAAAAAGCTACTGTTGAATATATTATTGTCTTTCGACATTATTATTATACTACGTATTAATACGTGTGTCAATAGAAATTACAAAAAAAATTAAAAATTTTAGCTATAAAAGTATATTACTCAAAAATAAAAACACCTTAAAATCAATCCTCGTTCGTCAACTTTTGCTGGTATTTCAGTAATTTCATAAAAGAGTAAACTAACTTGAAAAAAATAAAAAAATGTGGTAGAATAGTGTTGACAGGATAAAATATCAATGTTACAATAACATTACAAAAATTACAAATGATAGTAATTTGTTGACAGAAGAAAAAAACTATATTATTATATAAATAAAATAAGGAGTAAGAAACAAGTTCTTACTCACACCGATTATCAAAATGTTTGATTGAAGTTCATTGCTTGGACTTCAATTTCTTTATTTGTGGACTGTATTTTTAGGTATGTATTATAACCTAAGCTTGCTAAAAAGCAAATTATTACTCCAACAACTAAAATAATAGAAGTTTTACCCAAGTATTTTACTGCTATTTTTTCCTCCAATGCTTTCACTTCCTTCCTAGCAAAAATTAACTGCAATGTAGGTGCAGTCTATCAGCAGTTGCTTTTTTGTACTGCCTTGCAATCAGCAGAATAACTGCTGATTAATACACCTACATTATTAGAAGTGAATTATCTTAATAATCTTCTATACTATATCAAATTGTAATATTAAATGTCAATATATTCGACAAATTTCGACAGACAAAATTGACATAAAATGGTATAATAAATTGAGGTGAGAAGTATGTTATTAAAATTTTTAATAATTATACATAAGATAAAATTATTTTACTTAATAGAGTATGATGCAGATTATGATAAAATTTTGAAAGAGAGTAAAATACTAGATAAATATTTAGCACCTTTGTTTACTAGACAATTACCAAGAAAAACCATAAAAAATTAACACTTTTTTAACACTTTAGTTTGAGATAGTATAGAAATGATTAGAAATAGTATTGCTAAGAAAGTGCTAAAAATAAAGGAATTTCAAACATATAGAATTGCAAGAAAATGATAAAATTTAATCTCCTCTTCGCCACCAAAAAAGAACTAGCATATTTCATAATGAGATATGCTAGTTTTTCATTACCATTATATAT
>CALXWM010000051.1 GCA_944392425.1 uncultured Clostridia bacterium | reverse complement strand
CAATAGACGCAGATGTAGAAAATATTATTAGCTATCCAAGAAATGCTATTAATCCAATTTATAATCAATATTACTATAAAAGTGAAAATCCAAATAAATAAGTATATTTGCTTTTTATTTTGGGTAATTAAACAAATAGTTATATCAAATGAAATTATATTCTTATATTAATTTATAATGGATAATGATAGAGAATATAAAAAAATAGGAGGACTAAAATGAAATATTTTGTTTTTGATTTAGGTGGAGTACTTTCAGTTCCAATGATGACAAAAAAACTATATGATGAAATTAAGTGGAATATTCCATTTGAAAAATTTCAAGAAATATTTAACGAAAGTGAAGAATCTTTAAAAGCACATAAGGGTGAAATTACAACAGCAGAATTTTTAAGTTATTTAAGTATTTATATGGATGAAAATATAACTTTAGAAAAATTTGAAGAAATTTATATTAATAATAATGAATTTTATCAAGATACAATAGATACAATAAATTATTTAAAGACGCTTGGATATAAAGTGTGCTTACTTTCTAATTTAAAAGAAATAGATTATGAAAAATTAAAGCAAAACTTTGACACATCTATTTTTGACAAAATGTTTTTATCATTTGAATTAGATATGTTAAAGCCTTATGACGATATTTATCAATATGTAATAAATATATTAGACACTAAACCACAAAACATATACTTTTTTGATGATAATAGGGAAAATGTAGAAGGAGCCATTAGAAATGGTATAAATGCATTTCAATCTACTGGATTAAATATAAAAGAAAAAGTCTTGAAAATTCTTAATAAGTCCAATTAGAAAAGTTATTACAAAAGATATAATTTAAAGGTAGATGATAATTTTTTATAAATAATGATTGAATTAATATAGTGTGGAGTAAATAAATGAAAAAAGATTTTAAAAAATTTGTAATATCCTTATATAAGCCTGTAAAAAACTTAACTATCATAATGATTATTAGTATGATTATATCTCAAATATTAGATTTAGTAAAACAATACATCATAAAAGGAATAATAGATATGCCAAGCATGGAAAATTTTCAAATATCTGATTTATACAGAATATCTTTTATTCTATTAGCTGTAATTGCTTTAGAAATAATATTTTTTTATATTTCAAATATAATAAGAACCATTTATATAGTAAAAAAGCAGACACCATATATTTCAGAAAAACTATTCAATAATTTAAATAAAAAGACCTATTCTTTTTTTACAGATAATTATACTGGTAAAATTGCTACAGCTGTTAATGAAATAAATAATGAAATCACACATTTAAATACAGAATTAACAACTAAATTTATTTCAGTCTTAACTTCAATGATAAGCAGTTTAGTAGTTTTATATACAGTAAATATAAATATTTTTATTACAGCAACAATTCTTTTCGCTGGAATAATAATATTTAGAATTATATATTTCTCAAGAAAATATTTGCCGGATATAAAGCTATCAGAAGAATATAACAGAGAATTTAATGGAGTATTAAATGATGCCATATTAAATTTTACATCATTAAAATTATATAATGCAGTTAAAAATTTTTCTAAAAACCTAAAATCGAAAAAACAAGAAGCAAATATATATAGAAATAGAGCCTCAATTAAAGAATTTTCTTTTGGAGCAATATCTAATGTAGTATATTTTATTACTTTAAGTATATTAATAATTTATTCAATTAGATTATTTGAAAATAATATTATGACATTGGGTAATTTTATATTTTTTATTAATTGCATGATTTCTTTAAAAAATCAAACTACTTCTTTTACTTGGTCATATATACATATTGGTGAGATTATGGTAAAAATTCAAAATAGTTATGAGTTATTATATACTAAAAATAACATAAAAGATGATAATAAAAATAGCATCCAAATAAGTACAGGAGAAATAGAATTTAAAAACATATTTTTTAGATATAATAAAAATTATATTTTCAAAGATTTTAATTTAACTATAAAAGATAAGCAAAAAATAGGAATTATTGGAATAAGTCGGAAGTGGGAAAACAACATTAGTAAATTTACTTTTTAAATTCTATAACCCTAATAATGGAAAAATCTTAATTGATAATAAAGATATATCTGAATATTCTACAAATTCATTATATAACAGCATAACATATGTGCCTCAAGAAACAATATTGCTTCATACAACAATTTATGAAAATATTAAAATAGCCAAACCTAATGCTACAAATCTAGAAATATATAATGCAGCAAAAAAAGCAGAACTTCATACATTTATTGAAAGTCTTGAAGACAAATATAATACTATTGTTGGAGAAAGGGGAATAAAACTTTCAGGTGGGCAAAGACAAAGAATAGCTTTAGCTAGAATTTTCTTGAGAGATTCAAAAATTGTAATATTTGATGAAGCTACTAGTAGCTTAGATAATAATACCGAATTTAAAATTCAGCAAAATATAAATAAATATTTTAAAGAACAAACAATTATTTGTATTGCACATAGACTATCTACATTAAAAGAAATGGATAATATTTTTGTTATTGAAAATGGACAAATAGTTGATTCTGGAATACCAGATTATATAATTCAAAAGTATGACAAAAAGAACTTTATGGCATCAAAAGAGATAAAGGCTTAAAAGCAATTATAGGAAATAGATATTAATCATTAAATGAAAATTGAAAAATTATAGATAATCATACATTAACATTACTTGTTGCTAAACTGCACTATTCAATTTTCTAATAATTTGCCAAAAACATAAAAATGTAGTATAATTATGTTAATTCTTTTTGAAAGGGGATATAAAACATGAAGGAAGAAGGAATAACTATGATTTTTTTACCTGAAAGCATTAAAAGAATTTTGGAACGAATAGAAGAAGCTTATAAACGGGATATAATGAGACGTAGGGCTTATTATTCTTCTATTTCTAAAAACGGAAAAACATATAAAGGAACCGATACTGTAAAATTTCAACTGGAAACTTTTCAAGAGTTTAAAGCAAGTTTGGAAAATGGAACAAGTCCACTTCTAACTTGCGAAGAAGGAAAAGAAGATGAAGCTAAGATTCGTTTGATGCATGCTGTTTATAAGTGGTTTGAACCTTTAGGCATGGAAGATATCTATAGAATAAAAAATGACGTTTATATCCAAAGAGGATTAAAAAGCCGGATTAAAAAACTCAGCAAAAACCTCAAAACCAAAGAAGAATCTCTATGCCTTTTAAGATTTCTAAATTATGCATATGCATCCAGTTGGGGACAGGAAGATGAAAATTATGAAGTAAGAGATTTTAGACTAGTGGAATCCGAAGAGAAATTCGAAAAAATTTTGAAAAAATATAGAGATGCAGAAGACCTTACTGCAAACGAAGGTACCGTAGATTTTACGACCATTCGAGTAGCTCTTGTTCCGATTGATGAAGTAAGCATTTACAAAGATAAGGGAATTTGGGAGGAATATAGGCAATTTATAGAAAGGTATCTGGTTTGCCTAAAAATTAGCGATTTGATTAAGATGTTCAATCTATGGCATGATGTCAGAGAAACAGCAATCTATTACATTTATGTTCCAAAATAATACTTATATCCTCAAGGGGGCACAGCAATTTGCTGTGCCCCCTCTTTTAGATATAAAGTTTTATTATATGCAAAAGGCAATAAAATTTAGATGTGTTTCTATGATTAATAAAAAGATTGTGTTTTTAATGTAAATATGATAATATAAGGCTTAATAAAAGAAAAATGAACTAGTTATAATTAAAGTATGATTTTTTATAGGAGAAAATATGAAGGATAATTTAAAGATTTTGATTTTTTCTGATTTACATTTTACAGAGCACTTATTTGATACTTTTGATTTTGAAAAGAGTAGCAAATTGTTGCAATATGCATTACCTTTGTTAGATAAATTAACAAAAAAATTAACTATGAAATAAAGCCAGATGTTGTTATATGCTTAGGTGATTTAATACAAGATAATAATAATCATGATATAGATATAAATAGAATAAAATTAGTTTGGAGATTTTTTCAAGAGATAAAAAGACCATTTTATTCTTTGCCAGGTAATCATGACTTAAAAACAATGAATTATGGTTAGATAATGATTTAGAAGAAACTAAGTTACCTAGTTTAGTTTTTTGCCATTATGGAATTGCAGAAGATACAATGAAGGGAAACAGACAATTTGAAAACTGCCCTGAAGATGCACTTATCGAAAATCGTGTAGAATTAAAAAGAATATTAGGAAAAAGTAATAAAGTAATTGGTGTTTTCTCTGGTCATCAACATTGGAATAAATGTATAGAAGAAAATGGAATTAATTATTATTTAGTCGGTTCCTTAATTGAAAATTTAAATAAAAATGGTATTCCAGATGGTGCTTATATGACAGTAAGCATAAATGAAAAAGGTATAGAAGCCTTAGAAAATCATTTAAATATAGATAAAAATAATTAATAGAGAAGAATTTGAAAATTATATAAATAAAAGAATGTATCAATTAAAAAATATTGAAAATGAAAGATAAAAAGAAAAAACAATTTTTCAAATATTATCAAGATGAAAAACTGACACAAATTCTTGCAGAATGCATATTTTGTAGTGAAAAATAAGATAACATAAATTTTTTATATCTACTGTTCAACCCTAAAAATCATATATGGAATAAACTAACATTTATAATATTATAAAATATGTAGTATAATATAATTACTATATATTTTAGGAGGCAACTAGAATGAAAAAAATTAATTATTTTGATTTCATGGGAGGATATGAAGTATCCATTCGGCAGATTTTAGGGAAAAATGAATTTCCTAAAAGAAAATTGACATCCTTTGTGCTAGCATTAAATGAAACAGAGGAACACATTAATATAACTATAGAGACTTGCAATGCAAAGTTAGTTAAACCTAATATCACGCTGTTTTACGCAGTTGAAGCTAAGGATGCCATAGGATACACAATATGGAAAAATGGCTTAGGTCCTTTCGGTATTAAGTTGTCATAGGGATAACTAGATTTAGAGCCCAAAAGTAAATGGCAAATAACCAGCTCATTTTGAGCTGGTTATTTGCTTAAAAATGATGGTTTGCATACAATGGTATGAACTTAATATATAGAATTAAGAGATGGTTTAATGGAAATAGTTTTAATAATATCACTTTTAATTTGGAAAGGATATGAAAAATATTTAGATGAAAATTATTCAACAATAGCAACAGTAGTTGCAATAAGATTAGGCAATGTATTGACATTCGTAATTGATGATGAAAATCAGTTTTTAGATAAAGGCTCTTATGATATATGTTTATCAGTATTAAAAAGTGTGAAAGACAGAAATGGAAATGAATTTGATAGATTTACACTAAAACAAGGAGATAAAATTAAAATTACTGCTTCACCTAAAAAATTACATCTTTCTACTTATGGTGATGGATTATTTAATTTAGATGGAATAACAAAATTAGAACTTTTAAATTAAAAAATTATATATATTAAATTGTGCTTAAAAGAAAGAAAATTGTACTTATGAGTGATAATAAATTTAATATTAACAATATACATTCAGTAGAATTAAATTTATTAAATGGACAAGTTAAAATAATATTAAGAAGCTTAGAATTATATGGTTACAATCTTGAATATATGTTAAATAGTGGAGACTCTTCAGATGAAGCAAACAAGAAAAAATAGCATTATTAAAATATACCTATGAACAAATATTAGCTTCTAAAGCAGAACAAAACACATCTAAGTCTAATAATACAAATAATTTATCTGTATTTGGAAAGTTACTTCTAAAAGATTCAAAAGAAGATATAAAAGCAAATACTAGTTTTAAAATTGTTTAGAACAATAGGGAGTAGGGGGATAGGCTATTTTTTAAAAATAATCATTTTAATATTAAAGTAATAAAATTACATGTCTAAAAAATATAGTAAAAACAGTAAAACATGAAACTTTGAAAATATCTCACTTTTAAAATATAAAAAATAATGAAATTTAGTTGATTTTTAATTATAAATATTATAAAATACAATCAATAGCTTATGAAGCAATAAAACAAGATATAAAAGTAATAATAAATGTAACTAGCTAAATTTTATTTAAAGGATGTGTTACTATGAGTGATAAAAAGAATGAGATTATTTTATTTGAAAATCAAGGAGTAAAATTAGAAGTAAACGTTAAAGATGAAACTGTATGGCTTAATAGAGAACAAATAGCAAAATTATTTGGCAGAGATATTAAAACTATTGGCAAACACATTAATAATGCATTAAAAGAAGAATTGTCAGATGATAATTCAGTTGTCGCAAAATTTGCGACAACTGCAACAGATGGTAAAACATATCAAGTTGAATATTATAATTTAGACATGATATTAAGTGTTGGTTATAGAGTAAAATCTAAAAATGGAATAATATTTAGAAAATGGGCAAATAAAGTTTTAAAAGACTATATGCTAAAAGGTTATGCAGTTAATCAAAGAAGATTAGAATATTTAGAAAAAACAATAAAATTAATAGATATAGCAAATCGTATAGATGACAGATTAGAAAATGATGATGCAAAAGAAATTTTAAAAGTTATTGGAGAATATTCACGAGCATTAGATATGCTAGATGAATATGATCATAGAACATTAAAAAAGCCTGATGGAAATGTTGATACTAGAGTAATAACTTATGATGATTGTATAGCTATTATAAACAGTCTAAAATATAAAGAAGAAAGTGAATTATTTGGCGTTGAAAGAGATAAAGGATTAAAAGCTATAATAGGTAATGTATATCAATCATTTAATGGACAAGATATTTATAATAGTATTGAAGAAAAAGCTGCTAATTTACTTTATTTGGTTGTAAAAAATCATGTTTTTATAGATGGGAATAAAAGAATAGCAGCAACATTATTTATATATTTTCTAAAATTTTATGGAATATTATATAATGAAAATGGAAAAGTTATAGATAATCATACATTAACAGCATTAACGTTACTTGTAGCTGAATCAAATCCAAAAGAAAAAGAAGTTATGATAGATTTAATTATGAACTTTTTAACGGAATAAACAGAAAAATGAATATAGAAAAAGCAAAAAATTATACATGTTTTTAAAATATGTATAATTTTTTTGATTTTTTATACATATTTATTGAAAAAGTATAACAGTAAGAAACATATATTATGTATATCATTTTTGAGTTTCGGGATTTTTTTACATTTTCACGAAAAACATTAATAGTAAGCAGATTTTTAGTATACTTTTATATTAAAAATCTGTTTTTTTATTTTTCAGTCATCACTTAATAAACCTATCATAAATAGGCTCTTCGCATTATGTAATTATTTTTTAGAACAGAGAAAGTTGGCAATAATTTGGAGGAGTTTTTTGTATATTTTGCCATTCTTTTATTCCAATCTTGGCATTTTTTAAAATGTTATATATTCCTCTAGCCATCTGATAAAACCATAAATATACCTTATCTTTTAAAGACTTTGACTCTTTTATTATTTCCTGTGCAAACATATTTTTTCCTAATTTTTCGCACATTAATGCTATAAATCCAATTGTATAGGTCAAAAGAAGATTTAGATTATTTATTGATTTTAATGATCTAACTCTAAAATTTTCAAAATTGTATTCTTGCTTTTTAAATTTAAAATATTCTTCAATTCTCCATCTGCTAAAGTAAAGCCTGGCTACTTTTAATGCATCTTCCTTGCTTTTTATTGGAATATTACTAGCCAACATCATCGGTGTATCACTTAATCCATAGACAAAGAAAAGGTAGTAATTTTATTCCATCTATGCTTATAATATATTTTCCTCTTTTCAGTAAGTCTAATAACAAAATGTTGATTTTTATTAAAGAAATAATTAAATATGTCATTGCTGTCATAACCTCTGTCTAATACAAAGGTGCCTTGTAAGCTTCTTTCATTAAGTAAAGTAACTACAAAATTTAAACCTTCATAGGTTACATTATTATTAGAAATATACTCTTTTTGGGTAGAAGAATGAATTTTTGAAAAGAGACTTATTGGTTGTTTAAAATTATTAGTTAAGCCAACGATTTCAGTATGATGATAACCTTTTTCATAAGATTTATCTTTACTAGAACCATCTCTAACAATACCCAAAGCTTCAAATTTATTTCCA
>CALXWM010000050.1 GCA_944392425.1 uncultured Clostridia bacterium | reverse complement strand
AATCTCCTCTTCGCCACCAAAAAAGAACTAGCATATTTCATAATGAGATATGCTAGTTTTTCATTACCATTATATATTTCCTATATTAAAAAAATATAACGTAAAAGCTTCTATGAAATGTACAAGAATATATATTTAAAATTTTTAATCATAAATTAAAATTAAACATAGGTATTTGTAGCACAACAAAAGTGTATGCAGTAGCAAGTATGGCTTGTAAAACTTTGCCTATTATGTATGGCTTTATAGACAATTTCTCTTTAGAAACTACACTTAAAATTTGAAGCATTACAGAAAATCCACCAAATCCAAGCAAAAATGAGCTTAGTAAAATATTTGTAGAAATTGCTTTTACATGAATAGTACTTATAGCATTTAGTCCATTTGTTAGTTCTATTATTCCAGATAAAGTACCTGAAATAAAACTGCTATTTCCAAACAAAGGTGATAGGAATCTTGCAATCATATTTAATAGCCCAGAATTTTTTAGTATAGAAATTATTACTGAAAATATTACAACAAATCCACCAATCATCAATATAGTTTTTATACTAGAAATGATACTGTTAGATAAAACTTCTCCTAAATTTGAAAAACTTACACTCTGACGGCTTAATTTTACGTAATCTTTATTTAAAGATTTATATTTACTTCCAATTTTTTTGCTAAAAATAATTCCAACAGAAAGAGAAGCCAATATATGCGTACATAGTAAGATTAGACCAATTGTAGTACTTCCAAACATAGAAATACCTACAGTTCCTATAATAAAAAGTGGACCTGAGTTGTTAGTATATGCTAGCATTAATTCAGCCTCTCTTTTGGTGCATAGACCTTCTTTATATATTTGGCATACAGCTTTGGCACCAACAGGATAGCCACTAAGCATTCCCAAAATTAAAGGGTAAGCAGTTGAGCCTGGCATATTAAAAATAGGACGCATAAATTTATCCAGCTTCCTACTTATAAAATTAACGACATTTGTATAGCTCAAAAGCTCAGTTGCAACTAAAAAAGGAAAAAGTGAAGGCACAACAGAGTTAGCCCACAAGCTCAAGCCTGATTTAGTTGCAGACAAAGTGCTAGCAGAAAATACTACTAAACAAAATAAAAATAATATAAAAATAATTGGCAAAATATTTCTTTTTAAAGAAATGCAATACAATTTAAAACTTTTCATAATTTTAATATATGCTTGTATTATTAAAATATGATTTTAAATTGAGGACGGTTCTTAATTGAAAAAAATAGTGTACATAATCTGCTTGTAATTTGCAAGAGAATATGATAAAATATTAATATTAGGGAGACCAAAATATGAACTATATATTAAGAGATTTGGCTTCAACACAAAAATACAAGTCAATTAAAGAAAAACTAAAAAATAAAACATACCCGGTAGAAATATCGGGTCTTGTTCCTGTTGCAAAAACAGAGCTAATAGGTGCATTATATGAAGAGGAAAGAACACCTATTTGCATTATTACATACAATGAGATGCAAGCAAAAGAACTTGAAAAGAACTTAAGCTATTTTGCAAACAATGTGGAGTATTTTCCTAAAAGAGGAATTTCAATATATGATTATGATGCTGAAAGCAATGATATAGAATTTGAAAGAATACAAGTTTTAAATAACATATACAAGGGTAAAACAAAGATTGTAATTACTACAATAGAAGCAATTATGCAAAAAATGATTGCAAAAGAAACTTTGTATAATACTGTTTTAAAACTTAACTTAACAGACACAATAAGTCATGAAGAACTTAAAAGAAACCTTGTTCAAATGGGTTATAAAAGGGTTGACTTGATTGAAAATAGGGGCGAGTTTAGCATTAGAGGCGACATTGTAGACATTGGCTTAAGTGATAATGAAGGCGTAAGAATTGAGTTTTGGGGAGATGACATTGACTCAATTAGAAAATTTAAAATCTCTTCACAAAGATCCACAGATATGTTAAAAACTGTGGAAATTTATCCTGCTACAGAAATGATTTTAGAAGATAGTATTCAAAATGTTTGTGCAAGAATAGAAAAATTAGATAATTATTCTTTTGAAGATATAGAGATTATACAAAATGGAGACTATACTACAAGAATCGACAAATATTTTAATGAATTTTATACAAATCAAGTAAGCTTTTTAGATTACATACCTAATTTTACAATATTTTTGGATGAACCTGAAAAAATAAAGCAAAGAGTAGAAGCTATCCAAAAAGAAAATGAAAATTTAATAAAGGCTCTAATCGAAAAAGAAAAGCCGGTGCCAGAAGCGTTAAGTAATTTGAATAATTATACTTTTGACATTAAAGAAAGTGTAAATTTATTTGAACAAGATACTTTGAAAAATGATTTTAATACTAAAGAAATTAACTTAGTAAAAGGCGATGTTAAGGACCTAGAGGAGCGCATAAATGAGTATGTGCAAAACAATAAAAAGGTTGTTATTTTAGCAGGAGATAAGGATAATACTACAAAAGTTTTAAGAGCGCTTAATAATGCTGGTGAAATAGAAACCAATGATAATTTAAATGAAAGCAAAATTAAATCGGAAATTACAAAAACAAGAGCAAGTAGTGATAAAACAAATTTGAAAAACATAAGGAAATTTAAAGGCAATCAAGTCGTTTACGCTGACTCTTTAGACAACATTAATTTAAAACAAGGCGAAGTTGTAATTTCTGAAGGAGCTTTAACTACTGGATTTGAAGATAAAGACACTAATTTAGTTGTATTAAGCAGTGATGAATTTTTTTATAAAAATGTTAAACGTAAAAAAGTTTCAGACACATTTAAAAACAGTGAAAAAATAGTATTTGCAGACCTTAAAGTTGGAGATTATATTGTACATAAAAATCACGGTATTGGTATATTTACAGGTGTAAATACTATAAAAGTTGATGGTGTTACTAAAGATTTTATTCAATTAAAGTACAGAGATGGAGACATTTTATATGTTCCAACAGAAGATTTGGACAATGTACGTAAATATATTGGTGCCGAAGGTAATTTGCAATTAAACAAGTTAGGAACTAAAGATTGGGAAAAGACAAAAGCTAGAGTAAAGGGAAATTTAAGAGCAGTAGCAAAGGAATTAATTGAACTATATGCAAAAAGGGAGAATGCAAAAGGCTTTGCTTTTTCAAAAGATACAGTATTTCAAAAACAATTTGAGGATAGTTTTGAGTACACAGAAACTAATGACCAGCTAAGGTGTATAGAAGAAGTTAAAAAGGACATGGAAAATCCAAGACCTATGGATAGACTTTTATGTGGAGATGTTGGTTATGGAAAAACAGAGGTAGCAATAAGGGCAGCATTTAAGGCCGTTATGGATAGTAAGCAAGTTGCATACTTAGCACCAACAACCATATTGGCAAGCCAACAATACCAAGAGTTTAAAGAAAGAATGGCGGAATATCCAATAAGAATTGAACTATTAAATAGATTTAAAACTCAAAAACAGCAAAAAGACATAGTAGAAAGATTAAAACAGGGCAAAGTAGACATAGTCATTGGAACTCATAGGATTCTTAGCAAAGATGTAGAGTTTAAAGATTTAGGACTTTTAATAATAGATGAGGAACACAGATTTGGAGTAAAAGATAAAGAAAAAATAAAGCAATATAAATCTACAATAGACGTTCTTACAATGACTGCAACACCTATACCTAGAACGCTTCAAATGTCAGTTGTAGGAATAAGAGATATGTCAGTTATTTATGAGCCACCACAAAATAGAAAACCTATTCAAACATATGTACTTGAATATGACAAAGAGATTATAAAAGAAGCTATCACAAAAGAATTAGAAAGAAATGGTCAAGTATTTTACATATATAATATTGTTGAGTCAATAGCCAGAAAAGCTCAAGAAATAGAAAGCTTGGTGCCTGAAGCAAAAGTTGCATATGCACATGGCAAAATGAGTGGTAGTGAAATAGAAGATATAATGCAAGACTTCATAGATGGAAAAACTAATGTGTTAGTTTGCACAACAATACTAGAGTCAGGAATAGATATACCAAATGCAAATACAATTATTGTAGAAAATGCAGACAGATTCGGCTTAGCACAACTTTATCAAATAAGAGGTAGAGTTGGAAGAAGCGATAAACAAGCCTATGCATATATAACTTACAAGAGAGACAAAATGCTTTCAGAAGATGCAACTCAAAGATTAAAAGCAATAAAAGAATTTACTGAATTTGGTTCAGGATTTAAAATAGCAACAAGAGACTTACAAATAAGAGGTGCAGGAAGTATATTTGGCGAAATGCAACATGGACATATTGAACAAATAGGTTACGATATGTATAACAAACTTCTAAACGAAGTTGTAAAAGAAATGAAAGGCGAAAAGGTAGAAGAAGAGGAAGAAATAACAATAGACTTAAATATTTCTTCATACATACCAGAAGAATACATAGAAGACTCAGCTCAAAAAATTGAGATTTACCAAGACATTGCAGGTGCAAAAACAGAAGAAGATATACAGAATATTATTGATGAAATTATTGATAGATATGGTGAAATGCCAGAAGAGGTATATAATTTACTAGAGATTGCAAGAATAAAAAATTTATGTAGAAAAGCAAATGTAACTAAGTTACAACAAAAACAAAATGATGTGGTTATATACTTTAAGCGTTTGAGTGATGAAGCTTTGAGAGACATTATACTAAAATATAAAACTAAAGTTAGATTTTCACCTGGAGAAAAGCCATATGTTACATTAAGGATTGAAAAAGATGTGGTGAAGGAAGTTAAGGAGTTTTTAGAGGGAGTGGTTGAAAAATAATTGCGTTTTGGCGTCGTTTAACTGCACTACGAAAAGCCTCGATGTCCTCCGGTTTTCTTGCTTGTTTGCCTAGCCAAAAACACCTAACAAAAAAAGAGTGCCACGGAAGACCGCGGCACTGGACTAGGTGATATTGTCAAAAAAGGACAATTGTTCCCAGTTTTGAAGATTGTAAGAGATATTAGAGAAGACTTTAATTCGCTCTTTTACAATCTCAACTTTTCGACCATCACGAGTGTAGTAATAGTCGGACTTTCGAGAAAGGTTTTTCTGCTCTAACGAACAGGAGTCTTTCTTAGGACAGTTGTCACAATACTGCCGCATATCAACCATAATAATTCCTCCAACTCAATAAGGCTAAAATATATTATACCATAAAAAGTGAAAAAGCGCAAATTTGAAAGGAATACACAGAAAAAAATGAAATTTTTTTGAAAGCTAAAAGTTTGAAAAACAAAAAATAATATTTTGTTTGAAAGGAAGTAAAATGATAATTTCAAGTAAAGATAATGAAATAGTAAAAGAAATAAGAAAATTAAAAGAAAAGAAATACAGAAAAAATAAGTTTATAGTTGAGGGCATAAAAATGCTTGAGGAAGCAATAAGTGAAAATGCAAGTATAGACTTAATTGTTATTAGAGAAGGTATTGACTTAAGAAATCTGATTTCAAATATTTTGTATAAAAATGATGCTGACAGTGGAGTGAAAAGTAAAAATATAATAGATGCAATATCTAAGATAAAATCAATAACAGTAACAGAAAAGGTATTTGATACATTAACAGATGTGGTTTCACCTCAAGGAGTGCTTGCAGTAATTAATAAAAGAGAAAATGGCATAATAAATCAAGCTACGGAAAATAATAATGCTTTTGAAATTGGTGATAAGATAAAAGAAACTGAAAATGTAAAAATTGATACAACTACAGATTACATACTTGCACTAGACGGTATTCAAGACCCGGGAAATTTAGGAACAATTATAAGAACGGCTGATTCTGCAAATTTAAAACAAATAATAGTATCTAAAAACACTGTAGATGCATACAGCCCAAAAGTTATAAGGTCAACAATGGGAGCAATTTATAGAGTAAATATAATAGAAGTAGAAAATTTAGAATGGACTTTAAAAGACTTGCAAAAGGATGGCTTTAAAGTCGTGGTTACTTCATTAGATACAAATAACAGCATTTATGATATATCTTATAATAAATCAATTGTAGTAATAGGAAATGAAGCAAATGGAGTAAGTAAAGAAGTGCAAGAATTAGCAAATGAAAGAGTAAAAATACCAATGCTAGGCAAAACCGAAAGCTTGAATGCAGCAGTTGCAACGGGTATTATGATTTATGAGTATGTGAGGAGAAAAAATGAGACTAGTAGTACAAAGAGTTAAAAATGCAAAAGTAGAAGTAGATAATAAAATTGTAGGACAAATAAATGGGGGATACATGGTACTTGTTGGTGTTGGATTAAATGACACAGAAAAAGAAGCGGATTATTTAGCAAAAAAGCTGATTAATTTAAGAGTTTTTGAAGATGAAAATGGCAAAATGAATTTAGGGCTAAAAGATGTAAATGGAGAACTTTTACTTATATCTCAATTTACTTTATATGCAGATTGCTCTGGCGGAAATAGACCATCTTTTATAAATGCAGCTAAACCTGATAAAGCAAATGGACTTTATGAATATTTTTGCAAAAAATGCGCAGAAAGTGTACCAGTGCAAGAAGGAGTATTTGGAGCACATATGGAAGTAACGCTTCAAAATAGCGGACCAGTAACAATATTATTAGAAAAATAATCTTTAAAATTTTTATATTTTTAATCTATTTTGGAAAAAGTGAACTTGAAATTACGGCTCGAAAAATATATAATTTAAGAAATAAAGGAGCAAAATTAAATGACAAAAATCGCTGAAAGCCTTGGGGCTGTATATATATATATATATATATATCGTAGGATTTAATAAAATAAGTTTATGTGAACATAGAGGAAAAACTATGCTTTTTAGACATATGCAAAATGTCTAAGGGCATAGTTTTTTGTGCTTTTTCAGTTGGAAGATGGTCCTAAATCAAAGAAATTGTCAAAGTTGTCAAATATCAAATGAGACGATTCTATTTAACAACAAAAAGCTTAAGAAAAATTAAGGAGGAAAAGTAGGAATGAAAAAACTAAGAAGTAAACAGAAATTAGTATGTAGTATAGCAATAATATTAGTTGCAATTATATTAGCAATAGCCATAACTACAAATATAATAAAAAACAACAGTCCAATAGCTAGTGAAAGTTATTCTACGACAACAGCAAATGAAAACTCAAATTTAGTAGCAAGCTACATTAAGTCTGGAATAACCATAGGAGGAATAACTGGAACTTTAGAGAGCTTGAATACATTTGATGCCACAGCATTGCCAGAAGATATATTATGGGGAGAAACTGCATATGTAAAAGGGGAAAAGATAACAGGAACAAGAGTTGATACTGTTGCACAAGCCAAGGAATATCAAAAAGTATTTGAAGAAAATATATATTTAAGAGATGACTATGGAAATAGAGTAAAAGTACCAGCAGGCTTTAAAATAGCAGAAGATTCAGCAACAGCAGTAACTGGTGGAGTTGTAATAGAGGATGTGTCTGCAGAAGGAGCGACAGAGTATACAAAAGAAAGTCAATTTGTGTGGGTTCCAGTAGGAGATGTAATAACAGATAATGATGGAAATACAACTACTATTACACTTGGAAGATATACTTTTGATAATACAGGAAAAGAAAATTTAGTTCAATCAGCAGAAAATTGGAATGATACTTAAAATAGTATAGCAATTGATACATATTATAAGGAATTAGCAAGTAGCCCATATGGAAATACTACAGCTAAAAATCTTGAAAATTTTATAAAAAAGGCAACTGATTCAAGTGGATACTATATTGGAAGATATGAGGGAGGAGATGCATTAGCAACAACTAATGCAAGAAATGGAAATATTGATGTATCTTATCCAAATAATCCTATTACTTGTAAGGCAGGGGTATGGCCATATAATTTTGTAAACCAAGTAGACTGTGCCAACTTATGTAGAAATATGTATAATAGTAGTAATTTTGACAGTGATTTAATTAATAGTTACGCATGGTATACAACAATAGTTTATATTCAAAAATTTAGTGGAGATGCAGATTATTCTAGACAAAATAGATTGCAAAATACTCTAGCAAAATGTGGAGAAGCTCATTCCGGTTCCGATTATGATGTAAGATGCAACATATATGATATGGCTGGAAATGATTTTGAATGGGGAACTGAAACGAGTTCAAATGGGACAAATAATTATGTACTTTATGGAGGAAAATATTCGGAACCATCTACTAATGTAAGTTTCCATATAGGAACTTATTCCACTGACAGTGATCCAACCATTGCCCCAAGACCTATTTTATATTTGTAATAATCTAAATATTATGACATAAATATTTTGCAAAAAAACTAGAAGAGTATGCCTTCCGTTACTGTTTAATACTTTTTTGAATAAAATCAGCTAAAAGCCTACAGCTGTAATAAATTTGTTACTAAAATGTAAA
>CALXWM010000049.1 GCA_944392425.1 uncultured Clostridia bacterium | reverse complement strand
CAACATTGTACCATAAGTTTTAATTATGTGTCTTTTTATTTTTTTCAAAACGGTAATTTAATTTTACCATTTATATATTTTATAATTCCACAAGCTATTTTTTCCCCTGAATTTCCAGAAGGCTGGCTTGTAAAGTTATCTGGCATACTATGAATTACTACAGCTTTGCCTATTACTTCTTTTAAGTTAAATCTATCTGTTAAAACATTCATATATGCATAACCTTTATTTTCAAACAAAGGTGGTAAGTCTCCTGCATGATGAGGATGATTGCAATTTCCCGGGTTATAATGTGCTAATGTGTTTGCAAATTCATCATTTTTATTTCCTGTGCACGAACTTCCTTCGTGTATGTGAAATCCAAATATTCTTTTATTGCATTTGCCTATTGTTGTTGGTAAATTATATATTTTTGCAGTTATTAGCACTCCTTTTCCAGTTTGTCTAAAAGTGACAATTCCTCTAATTCTAGGATATTTTTTTCCACCTCTTATTTCAGCTCTTGCTATATTTAGTAACATAAAAACTCCTCCTAATATTATTATATGAGTATTGAGCTTTACTGTTACTTGCAAACTTATAAATAATCTTACTCAAAGTATCTAAATTTTTGTATTATATAGGAAAAATCAAGTTTTCCCTATATAATAAAAAAGTCATGACACTTTAGTATATTGTTTCAATAATTTTTATATTAGGTATTTCATCTACTGGGACTTCTAGCGGATTTTTATCAAGAATTACAAACTGTGCTTTCTTGCCCTCTTCAATGCTTCCCTTTTTTGTTTCTTCAAAATAACTATATGCTGCATTTATTGTAACGCCTTTTAATGCATCATACACAGATATTTTTTCATCTTCGCCTAATATTTTTCCGCTTTTAGTTTGTCTTTTTACTGCACACCAAATTGTTTCTAACATATTAGGCTTTATTATTGGTGAATCTTGATGTAGAGTAAAAATCATATTATTATCTACCGCTTCTTTTACTGGACTTATTCTACTTGCTCTTTTTTCTCCAAAGTTTTTTAAATGCACATCTCCCCAATAATATACATGTGCTACAAAAAATGATGGTATTGCTCCTATTTCTTTTGCTTTAAGTAAATCTTCTTTTGAAATAAGTTGTGCGTGAATTATAACTGGTCTTAAATCTTTAATTTTTTGCGCATTGTTATTGTTTGATGTATTTTCTTGTTGCACATATTCTTGCATTTGTATGTTTTCTTGTTTTGAATAACTTGGCTCATTTTTTTCGCATTCTTGCAGTGCCTTTATATATTCTTCAGCCGCTGCATCTCCATTGCTATGAGCTAGTATTTGCAAACCATTTTCTTTTGCAAATTTTATATTTCTTACTATGTCTTCATATTTCATTGCAGGATAACCTTTGTAGCTTTTTTCATTTTCGTACGACTCTTTGTTTTCAATGCTATCTAGTTTTTCTGCTTTTTCTTCTGTTGTATTTTGCTTTTCAGGCTCGTATGGTTCTTTCATCCAAGCTGTTCTTCCTTGTGGCGACCCATCTAGTATCATTTTAATTCCTAGAATTTTAAAGTGCTTGTTGTAGTTTTTGTATGACTCTGGAAAAGCATAAACATATTCTTTAATGCTATCATAATCTGGATAACCAACAACGTCTAATTTCAATTTGTTTTGTTTAATTAATTCTTTGTAAATATTTAATAATTCCTTTGACATATATCCTTCTTGCACAGTAGTTATGCCATAAGATAAATATTCATCTTGTGCTTTTTCATAAGCCTTAAGTAATTTGTCCATACTTGGCATAGGGACTTTTTTTAGATAATTTACAAATGCAGTCTCTTCTAAATAACCTGTTAACTTTCCATCTTTAATTTCTATTTTTCCGCCTTCTGGAGATTTCGTAGTTTCATTAATTTCTAGTGCTTCTAGTGCTTTTTTATTAAACACTCCCATATGTTCTGATTTGTGTTTTAGAACTATTGGATTTTCTATTTTTAGAGTATCTAAAAAGTTTATATCTGGATGCCTCTGCTCTTTTAAAATATTATTATCATAGCCATTTGCAATAATCCACTCGTTATCTGCTATGCTATTTTTTGATTTATATTCTAAAATTTTGTTTTTTATCTCTTCGAAAGATCTACACTCATTTAAGTCTACTTGTAGAAAAGAATTTGCTACTGCTGAAAAGTGACTGTGTGCGTCAACAAAACTAGGAAGGATTGTTTTTCCTTCCATGTCTATTACTTTTGTATTTTTGTCTTTTAATTCTAATATTTCATCATTGTTTCCTACTTTTTGTATTATTCCATTTTCATAACATAGTGCTTGCTTATATTCTGCTTTTTCTATTTTTCCACTATTAAGCTTTATAGACTTTTCATCATTATTACTCATCGTAATTATGTTGGCATTATAAATAACAGTTTTCAACATTTCCTCCACTTATTAATAAATTTTGCAATTAGCTTAATGTTTATTTTTATCGACATCTTTATTAATTATTTTTTATCAGTTGAACCAAATCCACCTTTTCTCTCGCCTTCAGCATTATCATCATCTGCTATAAGATATTTTTGGAATATAGCTTGTCCTATTCTTTCACCTTTTTCTATTTTTACATCTTCACTTTTGAAATTCCACATAGCGTACATTATATGTCCATCATTATCTGCATTTCCATAATAATCTTTATCTACTATTCCTACACTATTAGCAAGAACTAGCCCTTTTTTCTTTGGGTTTGAACTTCTATTATATAGGCAAAGCATTTCATCATCTTGCATATATGCTTTTAGTCCTGTTGGTATTAATGTTGGTTTTACTCCCGGTTTAAAAGCTGGTATTATTGTATCTTCTGCTGCTTCAACATCATAACCTGCAGCATATTTTGTTGACCTTTTTGGTAGATTTATATTTTTATCTTCCCATCCTTTTGCTATTTCAAATCCTCTTAATTTTTCCATTTTAATTCTCCTTTTATTAAATTTGCAATCATTATTCTTAATTTACATTATTCGATGATTGCTAATAATATAATGTAAACTTTTTTATTATTTTTCATTCACATTTTAATTCATAATAACTTATATGTCAATCATAGCATAAAATAAATATATAGAGGTAATGTTATGTTTACAACTTTAAATAATTTAGAATTAAATGAAAAAGGAATTGTGAAATCTATTTCCTGTAATGATAGAATTACTAGAAGATTATACGATTTAGGGTTGCTAGAAAATACTGTCATTTGTCCTATTTTTTCTAGTCCTTTTGGCGACCCTAGAGCATATGAGTTTAGAGGTAATATTATTGCTATTAGAAATGATGATGCAAATAATATTGTAGTTAATGTAAAAAATAGATGAGTTTTAAAAAGTTCTACTTAGTTATAATTATGCTTACCTAAATAGAACTTTTTATACTTATTTATTATTTTTTCAATTCTTTTTCTGCCTCTTTATAATCTGGCATATATTTTTCAACCATTGCCCAGAATTTTTTTGAATGATTCATATATTTTAAATGGCAGATTTCATGTAATACGACATAGTCTATTGCTTTTCTGCTATACATCATTAAGTTTTGATTTATTGTTATTTTTTTATTTGATGAGCAACTACCCCATATTGATTTTGTTTTCTTTATTCTATATTCTTCTGGTGCTAGCCCAACTAACTTTCTCATTTTTTCCATTGAGTTTTCTACTTCTTTTTCTGCTATCATATAATACATTTTGTCTATCATTTTTTTGATTTGTTCTGTATTATCTTCTTCTGCATATCTTAATGGAAGTATTATAGCTATTTTTCCGTTTTCTACATTTAGCATTGCCATGTTGATATCTTTATAATATATATTTAGATAGTATGCTTCACCAAGAATTTGAAATTTTTCACCATCTGCATATTCTTTTACTTTTGTAGGTGATTGTTGGTATTCTTGTAATTTTTGCATTATCCATTGTCTTTTTGCTTCTACCACATTCTGAATTTGAGAACTGGTAGCAAAACGTGGAGCTTTTATTACTACTTCACCATTTTGTATTGTAATATAAAAATTTTTTATTTTTGCTCTATTTACTGTGTAAGCTATTGTTTTATTTTCATATTTTACTTTATTCATACCAGTTCCTCCTCAGAATAGAAATTTAGGTTTGATTGGTTGTTTTTTGAACTTCTGTTCGATTTTTATTTTACTATTTTATTTATTACTTGTCAATACTTTTTCAAAAATTTTTTAATATTTTTTGTTTTGTTTTGAATTTGTTTATTTATAGGTATTTGTAAAGTTTTAGTCTCGTATTTTCTTTGATATTTAGACGTTTTCGAAGATTTGATTATAATTCGTTTCTATTATTTTTTATTTTTCTTATCTTGATATTTTTGTTCGCTTTTGTTCTAATAGTACAACCATTCTACATAGTATTTTAACAACCTAATATAACAAAAAGCTACAATATATATTGGGGAGCTTTTAGCGACCTGAGGCAGTGGAAATCCTTTAACTTTTAGAGAAGGAGGACTGCCGAAGTGAGCGTGCGAGCGTTTTTGCGCAAGCAAAACCGTGAAGTAAATGCGGAAAAATGTATATTGTAGCTTTTATCACATAAGCAAGAAAGGGTGATATTTTATGGGCTTATCTAATTCTTCTACTGGTAAAAAAGTTTCTAATAATCTAAAAGATTTTTCTAATTATGATTTCACCGTCGCCATTGCAGGAAATCCTAATGTAGGCAAATCTACTATTTTTAATGGTCTAACTGGACTTAATCAACATACTGGTAATTGGACTGGTAAAACCGTTGAAAATGCTGCAGGCATTTGTATACATAATAATCAAAAATTTTTGTTAGTGGATATTCCCGGTACATATTCTCTTATAGCAGATTCTGAGGAAGAGAAAATTGCTAGAGATTACATAGATAGTAACAAAGCAAATGCTACTGTGGTTATTGTTGATGCCACTTTGCTTGAAAGAAATTTAAATTTAGTTTTTCAAATTATGAATTTGACTAATAATGTAATTGTTTGTGTCAATCTTCTTGATGAGGCTAAAAAGAAAGGTATCAGTGTCGATTTAAATAAACTATCGTTACTTCTTGGAGTTCCTGTTGTTGGTACAATTGCTAGGAAGAAGAAGACTTTGAATAATTTGATTAATACTATTGCTGATGTGTGTAACCACAAAATAGAGCCTACGCCTAATATTATTGATATTGATAATACTCTTCTTGGAAATACAGAAATCAAAACTGATAGTCCAAATATAGAAACAAAAAATCAAGAAAAAATTTTCCTTGATAAAGTTTTTGAAAGAGCTCATGAAATTGTTACAGAAGTTGTTACTGTTAAAGATGAAAATTATAATGAAAGAGATAAAAAGATTGATAGAATACTTACTTCTAAGAAGTTTGGTATTCCTATAATGATACTTTTCTTTTGTTTAATTTTTTGGATTACTATTGTAGGTGCTAACTATCCATCTGAATTATTGTCCGCTTTTTTTACAAATATTGAACCTTATATCAGAGGATTTTTTGTATATATTCAAACTCCTTCTTGGCTGGTTTCTTTGCTTTTTGATGGAGTTTACAAAACTGTTACTTGGATTGTTAGTGTTATGCTCCCTCCTATGGCAATATTTTTCCCACTTTTTACTTTATTAGAAGACTTGGGATATTTGCCTAGAATTGCTTTTAATTTGGATAAATGTTTTAAAAAATGTTGTTCTTCTGGAAAGCAGGCCCTTACAATGTGCATGGGCTTTGGCTGTAATGCTGCTGGTGTTGTTGGATGCCGAATTATTAGTTCTAAAAGAGAAAGGTTAATTGCCATACTTACTAATAGTTTTGTACCTTGCAATGGTAGATTTCCTTTTTTAATAACTATTGCCACAATATTTTTTACTAGCGCCGCCCATGCTGGTGAGACTCTAAAATCCAGCTTAATTGCTACTTTTATAGTTTTCATTATTGTATGTATTGGAATCGGTTTTACATTTTTAGTTTCGTACATACTTTCTAAAACTATTTTGAAAGGTGCTACTGATTGTACTTTGCTTGAACTTCCACCTTATAGAAAGCCTCAGATTGGTAAAATACTTGTACATTCTCTTTTAGACAGAACTTTATTTGTTTTAGGTAGAGCTTTATCTGTTGCCGTTCCTGCTGGAATTTTAATATGGATTCTTTCTAATATACAAATAGCTAATATCAGTATTCTTACTTATATTGCAAATTTCTTTGACCCATTTGCAAAACTTATGGGGCTAGATGGATATATTTTAACTGCATTTTTACTAGGCCTTCCTGCTAATGAAATTGTGCTTCCTATTATTCTTATGTGCTATACTGGTGCTGGAAGTCTTATTGATACTAGTAGTATTCAAAGTTTGTTTGAAATTTTATCTGCAAATGGTTGGACTATAATTACTGCTATAAATGTTATGCTCTTTTCACTTTTACATTTTCCTTGTGCCACAACGCTTCTTACTATTAAAAATGAAACGAAGAGTTGGAAATGGACTGCTATTGCATTTTTAATTCCTACTGTGATTGGTATTGTAATGTGCATGATGGTTAATTTGATTTGTAATGTTATTCAAATAATTTTAACATAATTTCGTGATTTTAAGACTAATTAGCTTATATTTAGTCGTAGAGCAGATTCGCGGTCTGCTCTATTTTTATGTTTTTCACATTATCTCAATCTCAATTATATCAAAAAAATTAATAGCACTCGCAGTCACGATGATTGTTCTGTTAATTTTATCTATTTTATTTACCTTTCCCTTAATTTTGGTATATTTATTTCCATCATAATAAGTAATTTGCACAATTTTATTAGTATCTATTGCATTTAATTTCATTGATAATTCTTCATTTGCTTCATCAGACAATTCTTTTCTTTTTATATGCACTTGCTCTTTTTCTTTTAATGCATCTTTAAATCCTGTTAATGCATCAAATGGCATAAACTGCCTTGCTCGTTCTGCTCTAATCATAAGCATTATGACCTCCTATTAATTTGTTTCTAAGTATTGTTGTAGCTCCATTTTCTAAATCCATGCCCCTTACTATTGCGTTTTTGCCCAGCTTTTGTTTTATATTACTTATCGCTAATTCTATTTTTCTTTCTTTTGTAATTTTTTCTTGATTTTCAAATAAACTAAGTTGCTGTGCTTCATCGCTCACTAATCTATTAAAACTTACTCCTATTCTTCTTATTGGTACAGTCCTGTTTGTGGTATTGTCATAAAGCTTTAAAAAGTACGGTAATAAATCAGAATATGTATTAGTATAGTTTGTAAGTTTCATACTTCCGCCAGTTGAGTTTATTATATTTTTTGAATATCCAATATACAAACTAATTGTGTCTGTTATTAGATTTTTTTCGACTAATTTTATGCTATTTAATTCAACCATTTCTTTTAGTACTAATCTTGCATTTTCAAAACTGTAATCTTCAAACAGAACTTGACTATTGGATATTGATACATTTTTAGTTTTGTAATTTTTTATATCTTTTATTGTACAAGTTTCTTTTCCCCATGAATGGTCTATTAAAAGTTCTGCATTTACCCCAAATTCTTTATATAATATTTTGGGATTTATATGTGCTATATCATACATATCATATATTCTTTTTTTATTAAGCCTTGCTTCAATTCCCCTTCCTATTTGCCAAAAGTCTGTTAAAGGTTTGTGATGCCAAAGTTTCCTTTTGTATAATTCTTCATCTAAATATCCTATATTAGTTGGAGTATGTTTTGACATTATATCTAATGCTACTTTTGCTAAATATAGGTTAGTTCCAATTCCAACTGTTGCAGTTAAACCATATGTATTGTAAATGTCTTTTAAAATAGTTTTGGCAAGTTCTATTTCGTCCATTTTATATAATTTAAGATAGTTTGTTACATCTAGAAATGCCTCATCTATTGAATAAACATATATATCGTCTTTTGCCAAATATTTTAAGTAAATTGCATAAATATTAGCTGAATATTCTATGTATTTTTTCATCCTGGGTTTTGCTATTATATATTTTATATTTGGTGGTATTTCATAAAGCCTACACCTATTTTTGACTCCAAGCATTTTCATTTTTGGCGATACAGCTAGACAAATTGTACCTTTGCCTCTTGTTTCATCTGCTACTACTAGATTTGTACTAAATGGGTCTAGCTTTCTTTCTACGCATTCTACTGAAGCGTAAAATGTTTTTAAGTCTATACATAAGTATTTGCTCAATTTTGTCACCTCTTTTTACCTTCATATAGTGTTAGTCATTATCTTTTAAGAGCTTGTATTTTAGGTACATTTTTGTTTTTATCATTTACTTTACATATTATATCATCGTACAAGTGTTTTGTAAACACTTGTTTTGAATTTTCTTTATAGAATTTTATTCCTATACAACAAAAAGAGAGAGCAGGTGCTCTCCCCAGACTGTTGACAAAGTATATAAAAATATTTTGTTCAACAGTCTTTTATTTATTAAAATTCTTATAAATCTTAATT
>CALXWM010000048.1 GCA_944392425.1 uncultured Clostridia bacterium | reverse complement strand
ATTCTACATCATTTTTTTAAAAAAGAAAAGACTGTTGAGCAAAATATTTTTATATACTTTGTCAACAGTCTGAAAGAAAGCAAATTATTTATTTGCTTTCTTCTTTTTTTTATCATTTTCTTTTTTGTTATTAGTCTTTTCAACATCAGTTTCTTGAGTGTCTATTTTTTCATTGTCTTCTTTTTTATCTTCAGTCTCTTCAACATCAGCTTCTTGAGTGTCTATTTTTTCATCCTCTTCTTTTTTATCTTCAATTTTTTCGACATATTGTTTTATTTCTTCATATCTTTTATCTGTTACATCGATTTCATCATCTAGTTTATATACTTTTCTAGTATATTTATCTCTAAATATTGTTTTTACAACAACTTTCATAAATATCTCCTTTCTATGCTGCTGGTGTCAATAAGCCATCTAAATATTCTTGGGCTTCTGTTAATGTCTCAAATGTTTGTACCTTTTTCCAATCTCCAACTTTCATACCGTTAATTTCTTCTAATAGTTCCATTACCTTTGCTTCTATAGAAACTGTATTATATTCTACTGATTCTCCTTTTGTCTTGCTATCTGCAGTAATTTTAGTAATTTGGATTCTAGGAAGAAATTCTACTTTATATTTTTTTACACCATTATAAACTTTTGTAACAATATGTCCATATCCTAACTCTGGTGCAGTATCTTCTGAATTTTCAGTAATTTCTTTTTCAGTTATTGTACAGCCTTTAACATCTGCATATGTTTCATCATCCACATCATCAATAGTTAAATTTATTGTAGCTCCATTAAATGAGTTATCTTTTTCAACCTCTTTATCGTCGGCAAATAAGCTAGCGTCATTTCTTTCTTCTGATAATGAAGCATCAATTAATCGACCTAAAATTGGAACTTTTTCTTCTTCTAGTGTTTTATACTTCTTTGTTGTATAATCAATTTTATTATATTTGGCACTTCTTAATCCTATATTAGCCATATTATATTTCCCTCTCTTTCTTAAATGAACATGTTCTGTGATATAATCCTGTTTCATCTTCATACATTTCAGAACTATCTCCATTCCAAATCCAATCGTTTTCTTTCATTTTATCTTTTATAGAACTTAATATATTTAAATAATTACTTTCACTATAAATATCTATATCTAGATTTACTTCGCTTTTTGTTATTTCATCATCACTTGCAAAAGATGGCTCTTCATCTAACATTGTCCAAGTTACATAAGTTTTACTAGATCCTTTATATCTTAGATGTGCAACTGGAACATCTAGTGTAGATAGAATTTTTTTAACTTCGCTTTCCATATTACTCCTTTGGCAAATATTTTTCTTGAACCTTTTTCATTGCAGCTTCTATTTCAGCCTTTTTAAATGATTTCCTAAAAAATGGCTTCTTACTTTCTCCTGAGCTTGTCCCATACTCCCTTGCTAAAGCAATTAAAGGGATTGGTACTCCATTAGGATATTGTTTTGTCTTTTTCGATGTGTCGTAACCGTAAAATCCAACTTTGCAATTTACTCCATCATCTGATGGAGTTCTATATACTTTTGTTATTGTAAGACCTTTTTTCAAACTTTTAACAGATTTAAAAGACTTACTCATATTTGATTGTATATTTTTATATGCTATAGTTGCACCAGCCTTAGTCATCTCTCCCATCATCTCAAAAGTATTGTCATAAACATCTTCAAATTGTTTTATTAGCTCAGTAGGAAGCATTGCCTGAAATCTTGCCATTATTTTGTTATCCTTTTGCATTGCATTTCAAGTTCAATATTTGCTTCGTCTATATTATTTAGATATTCAACTGTATACACATTATTTTTGTATTTAATATATACTTTTCTATTTGAATCGTAATATGTGTCTTCAACTTTCTTTGAATATCTTATTGTAAAATTAGTATATGCTTTTTCAAAATCCGAACCACTTGTAATTAATGTGTAACCTTTTGTAGTTTTTACTTTTGCAAAAGGTTCAAGAATAATGTGGTCCTGTTTAGAAACAAATCCATCATTATCCTCTACTTCTTTCACTTGATATATAGATATTTTTTTATCATAATCTCCAGCATTAATCATAGATTATTCCTTGTATGCATATCCAAAATTATTTTTACAGTATTGTTTATATTTTTTCCATCTACATACATGCTTTTGTTATCATACATATCTTGGCATAAAATATAAACTACAATAACAAAGTCCGAATAACTGTCTAGCGTTTCCGCTTCTTGGTTATCGGACTTTTCTGGTATCCCTGTATAATTTTCTATATAATTTTTAGCAATATTTAAATACATTTCAAGTTCTTTTTTTATGTTTTCGTCAATCTCCGCTATTCTAAGATAGTCAGCAATATTTTCAACAGTAATTTCACTTACCTTCATTTTGCCCTCCTTTTGGGAAGTATTTACTAAATTAAGCTACTGGAGTATCTTCTGTACCTGATACAGCAACAGCTATTTTTTGTGTATTTTCTACTTTTGCATCCAATTCTGAGTATCCTACAACACCTATTGCATGTTGTGTAGCAAATCTTTCTAATAGTATTTGAATTTCCATTGCTTCAGATTCTTTAACTGCTAATCCAGAGAAATCTCCATAGAATATAACAGGTTTTGAAGCTGTTCCTAATTTTTCAGCCTTTTCTGAGCAATAAACTGGTTTTCCTAGTAATTCATAATCCCATTTTTCATTAAATGCTCTGTTTAGAATATAATTACCGTCACTATCTTTTAATTTTCTTATTTTCTTACGAGTATCTCTATTCATAATCCAATAAGCATTAGCTTGATAAGTATCTGGAACGGTTTCTTGTATATCTATTAGCTCATCTGCTGTTACACTTGACTTGTTTTCTAATGTAATTTTCATGTTTGTTGAATCATAAGAACCTGCTATACCTGAAATCTTGCTAGCTGTTCCGTTTAAACATTCTCCTTCATAGAATAATTTGAATTTCTCAGCCATTTTATTTACAACATAATCTGTTAAATTAAAATCATTGTTGTTTAATAATGATTTTGATATTTTGGTTAACGCTCCAATTAAGAATCCTGTTAACTCAACAGTATTAAACTTGCCAGAATGAGATACAAGATCATCAAATTCATCAGCATAGTCAACTGTTACATCATCTGTTGTATCATCATATTTTGGAACTGCTAATGTTCCTTTTGCATCATATCTAGTTGCACTAGCATATAATGGAGATATTTCAACCACTTTATCAATTATTTTTTGAGCAATTGTTTTTGGAATTATTGAACCATTATCTGCTTTTGATAATTGTGTTTCACTGTTTTGAGGCACACCATTTACAGTATTTCTTATAAATTGTGCAAATGCTTTTACATCTTTTTCTTCTTGTGTTAATTCTTTCTTATCTTCTACTTTTTTTAATTCCATTTTATTTATTCTTGCATTTCTTTCTAGTGTAGCATCAATATCTTTAATTTCTTTTTCCATTTCATCAAAGTCTTTAACTTCATTTTCATTCATAGCTCTTTTTTCTTTTTTTGCTAAATCTAAAATTCCTTCCATTTTCTCTTGTAAATCATTTCTTTTTTCAATTAATTCTTTTTCGTTCATATTCTTACCTTCCTTTTATAAATTTTTTATAAAATAAAAAAAGTAACCATTTCTAGTTACTTTTTCTTATCTTTTTACAGCTAATAGCCTTTTTTCATAATCTGAGTAGTCAAATTTAGGCTCTTTTGCTTTATTCATCGCAATTTTAAGGCTTTGTGGTACATTTTTATAATTTTTTAATAAATCTGAAACACACGCAGCAACTTGCTTTTGCTCTTGTAATATATTTATATTAAATATTTCCTCTGTTTCTTTTGCTCCTAACCAACTTTCATCACTTATTAGTTCTTTCAATTTATTCTCATCTACTTTTGATTTTTTCATATAAAGAGGTATCATTGTAGAATTTTCCACAGTATCTAACAAGTTTATATACTTTTGAAAATCGACTGCATTTCCTTCACAATATCCTACAGGTTTGTGTATCATTATCATAGAGTTTTCATACAAGTTTATATCATCACCCATCATCAAAATGAATGTTCCTGCACTAGCACATAAGCCGTCAACAAATGTATGTATTTTAGTTCCCGTATCTTTTAATCTTTGAAGCATACTGCATATTGTAGTTGCAACAAATACTTCTCCACCAGGAGTATTCATATAAATATTTAAATCTGATATGTTTCCTAAATTGTCTAATTCTTTTTTAAAACTTTGTAACCCTATTAAGTTTTCATCTTTTTCTCCTGTCCACCAATCTGTATCATCGGTTACAATTTCTCCGTAAAAATAGAGGTCTGCACTTAAATCTGGAATTATATTCTTAATTTCATAAAACTTATTCTTCATTTTGTTCACCTCCCTTCACATCTTCATCTATATTTGAATTGTTATCTTGCTCATTTTCTTCATTTGTTTCAGCCATCTTAACCATTTTATTAGTATTTGGTGTATATATCTGTTTAGTCTTTGGATTCAACAATACGCTTCCTAAACTTATATTTACTAAGTCCAATCCATCTAAAGCATCATCACCCTCTAAGTATCTAACTTCATTTCTTGTTTTAAATCCTGTTTCGATTGCAATCTTATAAGCTTCATATCTATCTTTTATTGAACACTTAATTAGTTCTGTATAATCTGGAGCAAAATAAAAAGACTTTTTTTCTTTTTCAAGTAAAAAGTCCCTATTTAATGCTGTACAAAAAGCATTTGCAATTGGCATTACTGCATTTTTTATAAATTCTTCATTTGTTTTTCCTATATGAAATATTTCTTTTACTTCATCACTAAATGTCTTGTTCTTCTCGTTTAATTGATTTTCAACTGATGTGTTTGAAGCTTCTTGAAATTCCATTCCATCGTTTAAAATAACGCAGCTAGAATTTCCATTAAAATAATTATTCCATGCAATTCTTAATTCTTCCATGCCTTTTTTATCTAAGTGCTTTTGAGACCTTAAAAATCCTTTTTTATTTCCGCCAGTTCTCATTAAATCAAGATCATATAATATTCTTTTATATGCGGTTTCTAAGCATTTACTTATTTCTTTTGTATATCCAATACCAGATGCTCCATCTTTTGTGTTTCTTAGTAGCTTAATAAATTCATATGGTCTATAATTTTTTCCATCTACCAATATAGCATAATTCTTAAATATAGCATCTGTATTTTTTTCAATTACGATTTTATTATCTTGAACATAATTAACTCCTGTAAATTTATTTCCGCTTCTTTTAATATAAGCATATCCACCTTTTCCCAATAAATAATCTTCACATAATGCTTTTTTGAACTGAAAACCATCTAATGTATCTTTAGTATCATTGTTTATGATGTTTGTGCGTTCATCTTCTAATTCAGATGTTTGTTTTTTTCCATCTTCTGTTGTCTTTTTATATAGTTTTATAGGTATCATTGCAAATGAATCACAAATTAATCCTACTGCACTAGAAACTGCTGGTATTGTTAATGCTTTTTCTCTATTAATATCTTCTCCATTCATTATTGCATTTAACAAAACATCATCTACAGAATTTTCGTCTATTGTTGATTCATTTTTTATTAATTTTTTTATAATGTTTCTTATTCTCACACTATTGCCTCCTTTTAGAAACTTTGACATACAAAATTATCCTCATTTAACATTCGTTGTTGTAGTAAATATATTGCAATTATAGTACTTACAACCATATCAACCTTTCCATTTGACTTTTTCTTATTAACATATTTATTTAAGTTAGTGTCCTCAACGCATCTAGCATTTTGAAAATTTATTTCATATAGTCTGTCCCCGTCGTAGCTAAACTTTCTTTGTAATATACTTTCTTGCAATAATTTCGTTGGCATATGTAATACACTTGAATGTTGTTTTACTTCAACTGTCTCATAACCTGCTTCTTGTAATTTATTTGCTGTAGAAATACAATTATACCTATCATATCCTATCTGTACTATATGTACTCCATATTCTTTTTCTAAATTCATAACAAATTTTTCTACAAAGCTATAAGAGATAATCTCTTCTCCGCAAGCAAAGCAACTTCCATCTTCTATAAATCTTCTATAATCAGTTCTTTCACGGCGATTTTTTTCTTCTATTCTATCTTTTGGAATAAACGCCCAAGATTTTGCAAATATCATATCGTCTTCCATTGTTACCATTGATACAGATGTATTATCATTTGTCATAGCTAAATCTAAGCCTAAATATACATCTTTTCCACTCCATTCGAAGATACCTCTAGTATTTTTGCATAATCTTAATTTGTCTAATTTTATAAATTCTTCTCCTGAATTTGATGGCATAAAGAAATTCATATGTTTTGTTAAAAATTCAGTTCTTTCTTCTGGTTTTGCTAATGCTTTTTTTCTACTTTCCCTTATTTCGTTATAATTTTCTTCAACCCTTAGCGGATTCGCCATTTGTAATCCTATATCATCCCATAAATGATCTTCTGTTGCATAATATACTAGGGCAAATAGTCTATCGTCAGTTTCTAAGCCTTTATATATTTTTTTCAAATAATCTAACTCACCAAGCATTATAGATTTGTCCTCAGCATATGCTGTTGTCAATCTAAACATTAGTGGATTTCTTATATTCAATTGCCCTGATTTCATTGCTTCAACATTTGAATTATCTTTCATTGCTCCAAATTCGTCAGCAATAAATGCACTAGGTTTGATAGAGTTATTTCTATTTGCTTCTGCTGTACGAGGTTGATAAAAAGAATGTGTTAATGTACATTCTAGCCTACCACTTAGAGTCTTAGGTATATTAAAATATTGTCCCACACTTGGACTTACTTCTAAAATCTGTGCAATTGCTTTCTTTACTTCTCCTGCTAAGTCTCTGTCAAGACAAATTGAATAAAATTCCGAATAGTTATCTTCTGTTAACATTAGTATTATAAAGATTAATGCTGCTAAGAAAGTTTTTGTGTTTTTTCTTGGTATGAATAGATCAACCTCTCTGTATCTGTATTTTTTTGCATCTGTTTTATATCTCCAGCCGAAAATATTTGCAAGAAAAAAGGCTTGGAAATTTTCCAAACCCTCATATATACATTTTCCAGTAATATGTAATCCTGTTGCAAAATTCAATAATTTTAATATTCCTTCTATAATTCCTATCTTTTTAGTATCAAAATAATAAGGATAATAATCATTATTTTGCTTTTCCAGATCCTCTAAAAACCATTCACATTGTTTTTTTACTTCAAATGTAGTTATTTCTTCTCCACTAATACAATCATCTGCATACTTCTTGGCTTTTTCTAATAGCATTATTATTCACCTCTTAGAACTTTTAAAAGTGGATCCTCAGTATCTTTATCTGCTTTCTTTGGTATACTTCTTAATGCTGACGCTATTGTCATAACATTTTCTTTTTCTATTTCAAGTAGCATTTTTCTTTTATTTGATATTTCTCTATCAACTGATAACATAGAATTTATCATTTTTGCTATTTCTTTAGCATATTCTAGTTTATAAGTTAACACATCATTATCATTATCCATATCTTTTGTTATTTTGTTTGATTCTTCTTCTAATTCAAATATTAGTTTATAGATTTCTTCTCTTTTCTCTTCCAAATCTACACATTCAGCTTGAAGGAGACAATATCTATTAATAACCGCTTCATATATTGCATCGTTCTTATCTATGTTTTCTAGTAGTTTTACTATTCTCTTGTATTCTTTATGAGCTATTTTATTTTTCTTAGTTTCTTTTCTCTCTTTTATTTTTGTTTCAGTCATTAAAGATTTTTCTCCATTTTCTCTTAGCTTGAGTTCAGCCTTTGTTCTATGTGATTTTCTTTCAGCTTCTAACACTTTAAATGGTTTTGGTGGTGTTGGCATATTTTTCATCTCCTTTAGTTATATTTTGATGTGGGAATTTTTTTCAAGTGAAGGTAGGCGGTAGGTGTAAAAAAATTTTAATTTTTATTTTTTAAAATATAGGGGGGAGTATTTTTATTTCATATATTTTTACTCTCTTGTTCATTTATTATTTTTTGAACTACTTCTCGTGGTATCTCTCCACTCTCACACATCTCATGATGATAATTACATACTGTTAATAGATTATCATTGTCTAGTCTTCTATTATAGTCTTCATTAATTGGTATGTTATGATGTACACTTATGTCTTTTGTATTGTACTTAATTACTGTATTATATAATTCTCGAATACATATTTGACATAAATATAAGTCTCTTTTCTTTATTTCCTCTCGCTTCTTTTGCCACCTACTTGTTCTTCTAAATTTATCTGCATCTGTTACTTGTTTTGTTTTAATAGGTCTTTTATTGCATATATATTTACTATCATGTATCCTACCACAATATTGACAACTTTTTAGCATTGTAATTACTCTTTCTTATTAATATAATCACTTATTGCATTTGCAAAACCTAATATTAAATTAATAATCCATTTAATAATTGCAAATATTATTGCTATACTAATTATTCCGCAAATAAGTACAAAAGGACTAAGTATTATTAATATTAAGATTTTCATTTTATTTTCCCTTTCTTTAAATATTCTTTGCATTTATAATTTACACAATTCGCTTGCCCATCTATTTGCATGACAATATTACATTCTTGATAGTCTGCATCATCGCTATGTATGCAATATGGACAAATCTCTTCTTTATACTTTTTTAATACTTCTTCCATAGTTTACTCCTTTATATTAAAAACAGTATTTAAAGCATACATC
>CALXWM010000047.1 GCA_944392425.1 uncultured Clostridia bacterium | reverse complement strand
TTTTTTGCTTTTAAATAGCTTTTTCTCGGTAACTAGAAATTACTTTTTCTAAATATATTTTAGTTTTTCAATTCACCAAATTCACAAATGCTTTGTCACTCGGGACGATTCTAATTGACATTGACTTTATTACAAAAATATTTTATGCACTTCTTAAATTCTTTTCTAACTCATCTATTTTGTCATCACTTAGCCCAGTGCATTGCTTTATTAAGTCCTTTTTACATTTTTGTTTTAACATGTTAATTGCAACTCGGCTTATTCCTTCTGAAATACCACGTTTTTCTCCGCGCTTTTCTCCTTTTTTCTCTTTTTCATCTGCCATATCTAAAAATCTGTCTACAAATGCTTCTAACATATTTTTTCCCTCCTTATTATCTAATTTTTCTATACTTTTTATCATTAGTTTTGCTACTTCTTTGCCTTGTTTTCTTGATATTCTTTCATTTATGTATGAGACTATGTAATCTATTTGTTGTGTGCTTATTTTAATATTTTGCATTTCTTTTAGCATTGTTCCTTCATTTTTAATTTGTCCTATTTTATTTATTAATGCTAATTTTAATATTATATTTTCTTCATTATTTTTCACTTTTGTTTCTAGTTCTTCTACAGTATAATCATTTATGTTTATTAATTCATAGTCTTCCTTTGGATCAATTTGTAACCTTGGATTTTTAATTTTTATTTCTTCTATATTTCTTTTTGCTTTCCATTCTTCATCTTCTGTGTATATTACTAATGCTGTTACATTAGCTATTCTTTTAGAATTTCCTGTGTTACTTCCTTTCGGACGATTTATTTCATAATAATTTTCTATTTCATTTTTGTATTCTTCTATTCTTTTTGCCATTTTATAATCCACTTTTGTTTGATGTTCTATTAAATAAAATACTCCCTCATATTTTTTGTCTTTATAAACTATGTCTGTTTCTCTGTTTAACCATTTTTTTGTTATATAACTTTCTGTTATTTCTTCTATTTCTTCAGGCTTTATTTCATATCCCGGCTTTATATTTAGCCATTCATTTAAATTCATTGCTGCTTGATACTTGTCTTTTAGGATTTGTCTCATTATTTTGTCATTGAAATTATTAGTATATTTTTCGTTAGGAGCATAAACTGCTTCTTCTTCAGCTAATTCATAAAAACTTGTACTAATTTCTTCAGTATCAAAATAATAAACATCATTTGATAATAGCTTTAAATTTGGTTTATGTTTTCTCTTTTGATTTCTTCTACATCATCATTTTCTATTAAATGTATCTTCATCTTTTCACCTCTATTATATTACTTATATTATATTTCGTCAAGTTTTAGTTCTCGATTAATATATCTAGTCTTTATTTAGACCAGTTTAACTAATTATTAAAATTTAATTTACTACTTCACTAGGATTTATTTTGAATTGTAATTTTCCTTGAATTAATATGAATTCATAAAATCATTTTCGAAAATATTGTTGAATAAAATCAATTGATTTTTAATATGACATAAGTATATTATGTTCTCCATTTTGTGTCAATACTTTTTCTACATTTTTTGATAATTTTTCGTCGACAAAAAAGAACAAATTTCGTCCTTTTTCGACAAAACTTGTTTCTTTTTAGTTATCCTCTTTGACAATAGGGACTGTCAATATGGACGTTTCTAATTGACATTGACTTTATTTCAAAAATATTTTCTGTACTTTTTCAAACTCTTTCAAATTGATTACTCCCCTTTTTCCAACTACTCCTGTCACTTGCATTTTACTTTTTTCTAAAATGTATCTTGCCTCATCATACTGGCTCGTTTTAAGTAACTCTGCTTCAAAAAGCTCTTGTCTATCCATATTCTCATTTTCAGCAAATATTCTCATGATTTTTTTAATGTCTACATTTATTTTTTCTATGCAAATTCCTTCAAAGTCTTTATTTAAGTTAAATTCATTGTTACAATTTACAATTATGCTACTTTTATTTACATTAAATCCATTAAAATTTTTGCTATCCAAATTAATTATTAATTCAGCATTTTTTAGTGCTTTTCTTTTATTACTTGAAACTGTTATATAAATATCTCTTCTCTCTAGCTTTTTTTCTAATTCTTGAAACTGTTTCAAATGTGTAGTCACTACATTTACTACTTTTATTTTTTCTGTTAATGTTTCTATTATTTTTATATTTTCTTTCGTATAATTTTCTGCCAAAACATATATTTCTTCTAACTCAGCATTTTTATTTAAAAGTTTAAAGCAATAATTTAAAATCTCTGGAATAGCGCATTTTAACAAGTGTTTACCATCTAATTTTGGATAATCCAGATCTATTTCTTTTTCAGTTATGGCATAGTCTATTCCATCTGATTTTAACTTTAAAATTAATTTGTTTTTAATTTTTTCATTAGTATCTGGTATGTAATAGGTTCTGTTTATTACCCTAATAATTTTAAAAAGTTTTTTATAAAATTTTTCAAGCCCCTTTAGCTTGTCTAATTTAACAAGTGCTATATTCATTATTTTCGCACAAAGCACTAATTTTTATAATGCTAGTACTTCCCTCCTTTGTGTAGTTTCAGGGCATTTGCTAACATGTTTTATTTAAATGCAGTACTATTTCTCTATCCAGCAAAAAATCACCCTTTTATATTATATGAGGGTGATTTCTAATTATTACTTTTTTCGTATTACATTTTTCTGCAATTTATTACATTAACTTCAAATTTACTAATTAATTACTTTGGTTTATATGGTTTATTTGTTGCTTATTTTAATAACAGATTTATTCATTAGTATTATCTGTCTTTGCTCCTAATTTTTCAGCAATTACTGACCATACTGTGTTTGATTCTCTATCTTTTGACCAAAATGCTCCACCTGCTAATTCATATTGATTTACTAAATCTAGTTTTGCTTTTAAAGATTCTTCATCTTCTATCCACATTTTATATGTAGATCCATTTTGTTCATATTCTATATAGTATTGCTTTGTATCTTCATCCCAAGTTTTTTCTACTCCTTCTGGAATTGTTACACTTCTCATATTTACTACAGAGCTTGTTAACGTTCCGTTAGACTCTCTCCAAAGTCTTGTGTAGAAAGGCATTGCTAAAATAAGTTTATTTGCTTCTACACCTTCTTGTCCTAAGAACTTTTTAATATTTAACTCTACCCAATTTGCACCAGCAACTGTTCCGGCTTGTGTTGATGATACACCATTTTGGTCATATCCCATAAATATAATGTAGTCAGCAACTTTTCCTATTACATTTCTGTCGAAACATAGTGACCAAGTTTCAGAACCATCTGGTGCTGTAACATCCACAGATAATGTAAGCCCTGCTTCTCTTAATCTTGGTGCAAGTTCTATTATAAATCTTGAATAATTATCTTTGTCTGATTGATACATATTTTCAAAATCTACATTTACTCCATCCACACCTGCATCAATTAATTCATCTATTATATTGTCTATTAAGTATGACCTATTTTCAAATGTTGAAAGTAGATTAGATACTGCATCCATGTCTCCAAGCTCACTATTTGATAACATTGGCCAAACTTTATATCCATTTGCGTGAGCCCATTCAACATAGTTTTCGCCATTTCTGCCTATATTTGCATCAATATCTCCGCTTGCTGTTATCTCATAAAATGATGGTGATACTACATTTACTCCTTCTATTTCTCCATCTCTAACTGGAGCTTCTACATATTGTGAGTAATAATCCCAAACCAAACTTACTTTTCCATCAATTTTTGTATTTATGTCTAAATCTTCTCTTACTGTATTTTCATCAGTAATGTCATCTAATTTTACGTAACCTATTTCTCCGTTTTTAGTTCTTACTTTAATCCAATCTTCTTCAACAACATTACCACCATTTTCTCTATCTTGTACTAAAACTACCGTATCTCCTCTTTCAAGCTTGTCTACTGTCTTTGAAAACACTGTTGGTAAATATTTTACTGACATATTTTTTGAACTTAATGCTTGTACAAATTTTCTATTTAAAGAGTCTATTGTTACTATATTGCTTTCAGCAGAATAATTTACTTCAATATTATATATATCTGTTAAATCTGTTATTGGCAAATAAATTGTTCCATCTCTATTTAATAAAGAATGTTCTATGGATTTTTGTGCTCCATTAACATTTATGGTAGTTCCTTCAAGTGGTAACATAACTGTTTTTGTATTTGAAGTTGTAATTACTCTTCCATTTTCCTCGTCAACTAATAAATATTCATCAAAAAAGTTTTGCATATCTCCTGTTGATAAATATATTGTGTTATCTTCTATTATTATATTTGATTTTACGTTTCTTGTAATATTGTTATTATTAATTACTAAATTTGTTACATCTGCAAATTCGTCCCTTGCATAATTTGGTGCTATTTTTATTGCAAATATCATTAATCCAAGGATAATTGCTACTATTACTATTCTTAGTATTAATCTTGGTACATTAATTTTTTCTTCTTTTGATTTTTTTTGTTTATTTTTCATTATTTATTTTCCTTTCGTTTTATATCGCATAACTATAATATCATAAAAGATTTTTTTATGGAATAGATTTTAACAATTTTTTTTAATTTACATATAATGTTACAAAGGAGGTAAAGCATGGGTAAGATACTGAAGAAATTACTTGCAACTTGCCTCGTGGGTTTTGGATTAGGGGTTTTACTTGTACTATTACTTCCATTATCCGGTTGGCTTTTTATTATAGGCTGTGCTGTAATTATTGCAGGTCTTTGCTGTTTATTTCATAAGTAATTTTTTGAGATTGTGCAAGTTTATTCTATAAAAGATTAAACTCATCATTCAAGAAATTTTGTTAGGAGGGAATGTATGACAATTGTTGTAAAAAAAGTTCCGAAATTTTTAAGAGGAATTGTTAAGTTTTTGTTTGGAATAAAAGATTAAAATATACATATGAAAAAGTTTTAAATATGTTGTTTAAAATATAATATTGCAAATTCAAAAGCACTACCTTATAGATAGTGCTTACTTTTTGTTATTAAAATAAATTATTTATTAATTTTAAACATTTTCCAATTTAGCTGAACGTAAGCATTTAGAGCATACAGACATCTTTTTTGATTCTCCGTTTACTTTGATTCTTACTGTTCTAAGATTTGGTTTCCATGTTCTTGGTGCTCTTCTACTTACATGAGAACGAGCTATACTTATTTTATTTCCATTTGTTACTGATTTTCCACAGATTTCACATTTAGCCATTTAACTGCACCTCCTATGCTTAAGTTTTAATCGCTATTTACTATAATAACATATTTATTAGATAATTTCAAGTGTTTTTTGAAAATATTTTTTCTCGTATGATTATGTAAATTTATAATATTTTAGCAACTTCTTCTGTATTTACACTTTGTTTTGTTGGAATTTTTATTATTTCAAATTTTGATGTACTATTTCCAAATTTTATTTCTACTATATCTCCAACTTTTATTTCATAGCTAGGTTTTACAATTTTTCCATTAACACTAATTCTTCCACCATCTGCCGCTTCATTTGCAACAGTTCTTCTTTTAATAATTCTTGCTACTTTTAAAAATTTGTCAATTCTCATATTTTTGCCCTTTCTTTTATTAAACTAGTTGACAAATAATTGTGCTTTTGGCTAGGCGTTCAAGAAAGAAATGCCGGAATCGTATATGACTATACGATGAGGATTTCTTTTGAAGAACAACGACGCCAAAACGCAATTATTTGTCAACCTTTATACATTCATTTAAACTTGTTGAATATATAAATGCTTTATCTACTTTTCTCTTTAAAGCTTTTTCTAATGCTCTTTTGTATAAATCTAATTGTGATTTATATTTTTCTATTAACTCTTTTCTTCCTGTTTCTTTTTCCTTTATGTAGTCTGTTTTATAGTCTACTAAAACAAGTTCATTATTTTTTGACATATAATAAATATCTATAACGCCTTGTACTAATATTGGTTCATTTGTGCCTTCATAAATCTCACCAGAATCTATGTTTAAATAAAATGGTGTTTCTCTATGTACTTCTTTCGCCTGTAAAATCTCATTATATAATTCTGAATTTAAATAATTTTTAATTATATTCATATCTATTGAAGCTTTTTCTTCTTCTGTAATAGCATTTTTAGCTACTAATTTTTCGATTAAATTGTTGGCTTCCTCCATATTTTTTTCATTAGTTATTTTGCTTAATATTAAATGCACTATTGTTCCTCTTTTTGACCCACTTAATTTTTTATCCTGTGCAAATGATGGAATTTTTCTTTTTGTAGTATTATTTGTTTCTTCAGCAAAGATTCTTTCTTCATTGTTCAATCCTAAATCTTCTTCATCAAAACTTGATAAATTAACTATTTCATTTAGCTTATTGAAATTATTGATTTTTGTAGCCCCTTTTATAGAATTAATTAATACCTTTAATGCTGTTACTGATGTTTTTGTAGGAAGTTCAACATCATTTTCATATTTATATGTGTAGTTTAGCATTTGATTTATTTTTTCATATTCTTCTTTATTTATTTTGTGATCATTTATTTCTTTTATAATTTCAGCTTTATGTTTTCTAGTTTCTTCTTGCTCTTTGCTTTGAGTTTCAGCCATTAGCTCTGATTTATTTATTATGCTCAATTTCATAAATGGGTTGTCATTATATTTGTATACAAGTTCTATCCAGTCCAAATAGTTTTTATATTTTTCTACTAATTTTGGATTTAATTTTTCTGGTTTTGTGAATTTGTAGTATTTATTTATTTCATCTACTTTTTCCTGAAACTTTTTTTCTACATTGTCATTTGTTCCAACTATTATTAACTTTTCTTTTGCTCTTGTTAATGCAACATATAAAACTCTCATTTCTTCTGAAATAGCTTCTTTGTTGGCTTTTATTTTTATTGCCTCTTTTGCTATTGTAGGAAATTCAATTCCATCTACTATGTAATTTGCACCTATTCCTAAGTTGTTGTCTAATACTATTTTTTCATTCATATCTTTTAGATTGAATTTTTTATTTGCGTTACATAGAAATACTATTGGAAACTCTAGTCCCTTACTTTTGTGAATACTCATAATTCTTACTACATCATCATTTTCTCCTATTATTCTTGCTGAGTCTATGCTTCCTGAACTTGTACCCACTTTTTCCATAAATAATATGAAGTTAAACAAGCCTTTTAAACTTATTTTTTCATATTCTCTTGCTTTTTCAAATAACTTTTTTAAATTGGCTTGTCTTAAAGTTCCATCTGGCATAAGTCCTACATAATGATAATATCCTGTTTTGTTATATATATCCCAGATAAGTTCATCTAGCGGTTTTGTTTTTTCTTTTTCTTTAAGCTCTTTTAAAAGATTTGTAAATTGGTTTATTTTTTCTTTTAGCTCTGGTCTAATATCATTACTATCTTTTGCTTTTTCAAAAGCTCTATAATATGAAACATTTCTGTCCACCAATCTTATTTCTATTAATTCATTATCTGTAAATCCGCCAATTTCTGACCTTAAAACTGTTACAAAAGGAATGTCCTGAAGTGGATTGTCTATTATTTTTAAAATAGACATTACTGTGTCTATTTCTATTGTGTTTAAATATTCTGTTGTTATGTCTGAAAACACCGGTATCCCCTCATCCATTAATTCTTTTTCATAAATGCTTGCAACTGATTTTGGGCTTCTTAGAAGTATTGTCATATTTTTGTAAGGCTGACCTGCTTTATTTAATTCTTTTATTTTCTTTGCTACTAGTCTTGCTTCTAATGCAGCATTTTCTATTACTTCATAGTCTTCGTTTTCATTATTTTTTATGCTATTTTCATTATTTACGTTACTTTCAGAATCTAAAGCAGTCCTATTATTTTTCATTTTGCAAATTTCATCATTTGTTTCTATAATATTTAATTCTGTTTCACATTCTATACTTGGTTCGTCAAAACTTGCTCCTAAGTTTAAAGCTTCTTCCTCTGTGTACTCTATTTCTCCAAGTTTTTTGCTCATTATGTTATTAAATACTAAATTTGTGATATCTAAAATATTTTTTCTACTTCTAAAGTTTTTATAAAGAAGTATTTTTGTGTTTTGGTTTAAATCTCTATTTTCATTATTTTCAGGCAATTTATATTCATTATATTTACCCATAAATAATTTTGGATTTGCTTGTCTAAACTTATATATACTTTGCTTAACATCTCCAACCATAAATATGTTATGCCCATTTGAGACACTATTTAAAATATATTCTTGAACTGAGTTACTATCTTGGTACTCGTCTATTTCTATTTCATTAAAATCATATTTTTTAGCTATTTCAGTAGGATTTCCATCATCGTCTACTAATATTTTTAAAGCTAAATGTTCAATGTCGTTAAAGTCTACTATATTTTTTTCTCTTTTCCTTTTTGCAAATTCTTTTTCAAATTTTAAAACTAGATTTTGTATAGCTTTTAGTGTTGTGTACATTGCATTTATGTCACTCACTGCTTCTTTTGAATTTGTTCTTACTATCTTTTGTACTTCTGTAAAATTTGCTTTGGCTAAATCTCTAATTGCTTTGGCTCTTTCTTTTGCCTCTTTTTCTTCTTCTGACATTTTGCTTTTTCTAGGCCAAGTTTGCCATGCTTTTGAATTTAAGTCTTGGTATAATTTGTCCCATAGGCTGGTTTGTATTTGTTCGATTTCTTGTAAGTCAGTTTTTAAGACTGATATAAAGTCTATCAAATTTGGATATGTATCAACCTCTTGAATAGCAGATTCTAAATTTATTTTGCAATCTTCTAAAGTTTCTTTTACTTTATATACTATTACTTTGCCCCAATCCGTTTTTGAAAAATCCGAAACTATTTTTGTTTCATTTGATTTTTGTAAATTTGCCTCATCTTTTAATAAAGTTTGTTCCAATTTTATATCATCAATATTTGACTTTTCTTCATATCTAATATTATAGCTTTCTACTGCATTTTGTAGCCATTTGTCTGGAAATGGGTCACTTTGTATAAATTCATATATTCTTAATATTAATTCTTTCAGTTTTGCATCATCATTATATGTTGCGTATTTTTCCAAAATTTTAGTAAAATCTTCATTTTGACTTTCATACTCATTGTCGAAAATATCTTCAATAACTTCTTGTTTCATTATTTCTATTTCAGTACTATCTGCAACTCTAAAGTTATTGCTAATTCCTATTTCGAAGAAGTTATTTCTTATAACATTTAAGCAAAATGAATGGATTGTGCTTATATTTGCTTTATTTATTAGCATTAATTGTCTTTGTAAATTATCATCATTTGGATTTTCATCAATCTTTTTATAAATTGCGTCCATTAGTCTTTGGCGCATTTCACTTGCTGCTGCATTTGTAAAAGTAACAACTAGTATTTTGTCTATATCTACTCCGTCATTTATTATTTTATTTACTATTCTTTCAACTAAAACTGATGTTTTTCCACTTCCTGCTGCTGCTGAAACTAATATGTTTGCACCTTTTAGTTTTAT
>CALXWM010000046.1 GCA_944392425.1 uncultured Clostridia bacterium | reverse complement strand
TTTTTTCAATATATTTTTGTTAAAAATTATGTAGGCAATTTTTTATATTTTGCCTACATAAATTTTACACTAACCATTTACTTTTACAAAAGTGTAAGAGTAAAAACAATTATTTGACAAATTGACATAATTTTTATATAATACTAGCAATTGATAGTTTTTGCTATCTACCGTAGAAACGCGATGACAACTAGGAGGTAATTGACAATGAGTAAAAGCATCGCAAGTCAGGTTCGGTCAATGGCTAAAAAAAAGGAGGAGGAACGGATTGCAGAATGTGCAGACCTGATACTTGATAAAATGAGCAAAGAGTTTGGATTTTATATTCGAACACATGATTTTCCAAGCATTTACCGTGCAGAAGTAACAATTGTCCTCTTAGAACAAGAATGGTACAATTTCACCTATAATGAAATTCAATCTGCATGTGCATCGCTTAATCTTCTACATAAAACTAGTGGTTATAGACATTTTATTAAAATGATACCATTTGACCCATCGCTTGGGTTAGAAATTAGTACACCACAAATGCTATATAAAAAGATACGCTCACAAATACTTAATGAAAGGAAAGAGTGTAAGGGAAAATCTCAATCCGAACTTAGCGCTGAAATAGAGTCTCGTAAAACGCGAAGGGATATGAAGCTTTTACAAGCACAAGTTCAAGCAGAAAATTACTTAGCAGAAGTTTTAAATCAATTAAAATCTAATAATTTTTCTGTCAAACAAGTTTCTGCTTTTACGTACCACATAAATGTGCCACTGTTACATTTCAAAAAATGGAAATTGTGGTGGAGCAGATGCTCCACCACGGTTTTTTTCTTTTATTTTTTTATATCACTTTTGCAATTATTATTTATTTAATTACTTTTTAAACAATCTTCTTATAAATTGTTTTATCTTTACCCACAAACTAATCTTTTTATCATTTACAACTTGAAGATCCTTCTCACTACTTATATCTATAATATTCTTTGTATTTTTAAGATTTTCAAATACATTACTATTATACCTTTTGGCTTTTAACTCATCTTGTTTTTGCATTTCAAATCTATCATATTCTTGCCACTTTTTTCTTTCTTCTGGCGAACATAAATAGTCACTATATATTACAGAAAGCAATGATTTTGTTTCTGGCAATAATGTTTGCTCATTTAAACTTTTACTTTTATCATAATTAAATTTATAATTCTTATTTCCTGCCAATTTTATAGCTTTAATAGTCTTATCAGGTATTTTATTTTTTAAATTTTCATTCATATTATTAATTATTTCATTTAACTCTACAAATGCTTTTGAATAAACTCCATTTTTCTCTTGTACCATAGGTGTACCTCTTCTCTAATCATTCTTATACATAATTTGCTTTGTATATAACATATCATTTATAGAAATGTCTAATTTTCCTTCTAAGTTTGGACTAGCATTTACAAAAACCTTTTTAGATTTTATTAACTTCAAGAATTTATTAGCATTTTCTCCATTATTAGTAAAAATGCTACTTCCAAATCCCGCAGAATTTATATTGATATCTCTAATACATTCTTCAACATTTTCTACTTCTGTGTAGTCATCTATATCAAATTCTTGAGTAAATTTTTCAAGAATATTTTTATGTATATATACGTTAAATTTAGCATTTTTAATATTTAAAATTTTTCTTATTAATTCTATATCTAATAAATTCTCAATGTATAAATCATAATTTCCATATCCACTAACAGTAACCTGGATTTTTGAATTACAAATTACTTTGTCTTGTAAAGCTTTATCTCCCACAACTATTATTTTTCTTAAAATATTATTATGATTGTACATTTCTAAATAATCTTTACTATTTATAACTTGTACCAACTCTTCATTGTATCCATTTTGTTTTAAAGCTTGTTTTAAATACAAAATAATTAGATTAGTTAATGCATACATTTTATTATTTGTGCAAAATATTATTGCATTTTTGCTTAAAATTGCTTCTAAAGCTAGATTTACTGTTGCATAAGGATTACCGTCAAATATTACACCTATTACGCCTATACTTTCCTTATATTTTGCAACAATAAAGCCATCTTCTCTTTTTCTTTGTTCTAATTCATATTTTCGTTTAGTTTTTATTCTTAAATTTCCTAGTACTTTAAAAACATCTTCCGCAATATTATTATTTTTTTCTTCTATTTCACAAATTTTAAGTATCTCATTAGAATTGTTTTTTATTATTTTGAAAAAATCATCCACAATTTTTTCACTCATTTCTTCTTTAAAACAATTTTCATTATATGCAATTTGAGTCCTTTCAAATTCATTTAAACTCAATTTTTATACCTCCTTAAATTTCTATACTATTTTCTTCTAGCCATTTTTCGATATTTTGTAAAGTTGCTCTTGCCTCTTCTCTATCTTGCGCATATTTTATTGCTGTCTTAATATCTTCTATATCAATAGCACAATCTTGCCATTCTTCATTATAGTTATTTTCTCTTTCGTCATCATTGTATTCCCAATCATCGTCTATTTCATCATCTGCATTTATTTCTGATGTATCCACATCTATTAATTTATTAGAATTCTCATTATCTGAATAAATTGCTACAGTTTTATCTTCATTCTCTTTATGTGCAATGCTTGTATCTTCATATAGTATTAATTGTGTTCTTGAGTCATGTATGTAATCTACATGTTCCTCTGGATATTTATTTTCGTTGTCTGTCTTTAATCCACTAAGGTCTACATCCGTATAGCCAATTCCAACGGTAACTTTAGTTAATTGTTGACCTTCTACTGTTCTCCTTACTCGATCTTTCTCTTGAGAATATTTTTGCTCATCTATTTTTCCACTTTTTCTTTCCTCTTCTAGTTCCTTTAGCTTTGCTTCTTGCCATTTTTGCATCTCAATTTTATCTGTTTCTACAAAATCTTTTGCAGCGCCTTTTATAACAGAAAGCAAATTTGAGCTTATAATCTTTTTATTATTTGAGTCTTTTGCTACAGCTTCTATATTATCAAAACAAAGGGTATTTTTATTTCTCCAAATCCAGCTCTGCGATAAAATTTTTCCATTTTCGTCTTGCACAACTAAAACTCTTCCATTTGTTGAAGTAACACTATGTTTCATACAACTTTCACCAGCATCACCCAACGCTTGGCAACAATCTGTTAATTCTCCTACAAAAATTGCAGTCGGGTCATCTAATCTTAGCACTTTATATGTATACCCTGTTTTTTCGTCTTTCTTTTCAATTTGAGGAATACTACTTTTTGTCCTCTCTTTTTGTGCTCTAAAAATTGCTTGAACTTTCTCAAAATCTTCTTGAGAATAACCACAATTAGAAGATAGCTTAGCTATTTCTAATTCATCTTCAGCTACATTTTCATATTTATGACTATAAATATATAATTTACATTTGTCGAAGTTAATCTTTTGTCCTAAATTTGCTTCAACAATTTTATCCCACTGTTTTTGTATTTTACTTAACTCAGATTGTTTTGTTTCATCTTCTAAAATCTGCTCATAATTGTCTTTAAAAAACTCATAAAACCCTGGTTTGTACTCCATGTCCATTCCATCAAAAATTCTATGCAATTTTTTGTGGTGACATTATTAATTTAGAGTCATGCTCATAATAAAATTTTCTTATTTTATATTCAAGAATATTTCCTGCTTTTTTGTCCCTTATTTTCTCATGTTGTATATCTTTAGCTAATTTTACTAAATAACCTTTTTGCTTTTCATACTTGTCATAGCCATTTTTAAAAATATATGTCATAACTTTTTTATAGTCATCATCTATTTGCTCATCTGTTTCAAGCGAATTTATTACTTGTTTCATTTTTTCGTCTGAATATCTATATGGTAAGTCTTCAATTGCCCTCTTAGCTTGGTATTTACTGCCAAACAATTTAATAATATTTGTATCACTAAGTAATCTATCCCTATCGAGATAGTAGGTAGTTTCTGTTATTTTTTTTACAACTTCAAAATTTTCTTTAGCAAACTCATCAAGATTTGCAACAAATAAGTTTTCTTCTTTAGGAATATATGTTGCCATTCTTTGTAAAAGGCCTATTCTTTCTAATTGTGTAGAATCTTTTTCAAACGCACCAAATGATAAAATTGCTTCAACTAGAGCAAATTTAGTATCTATATTTGTGTTAAATAGATCATTTCTAGCTAAACCAAACCAAATCTTTTTGTTGAATTTTTCAATTTGTTCTTCTGGATATTTGTTTAAAACATGCAAGTTTGGTACAAAATGACAAACATCATTAAATTTATCCGCCTTTTTTGCTAAGTCATATAGTTCTTTTAAGTATAAGCCCGAATTAGAGCAACTTTCTATGCACATTTCTAATGTTATTTTTTCCTTAGGTACATATTTAAGGGCTAGTCCGTTGTTTTTTATAGCCTCCATACAAAGTTCTGGAGTAAGCATTTCTATTGGTACATATTTAAGAGCTAGTCCATTATTTTTAACTGCTTCCAAACACATTTCCGGCGTTTTCATTCCTTTCGGAACATCTTCAAGTGCTAGTCCATTATTTTCAACTGCCTCGGCACATATCTCTAGTGTTTTCATTTCTTCCGGAACATATTCAAGTGCTAGTCCATTATTTTCAACTGCCTTGGCACATATCTCTAGTGTTTTCATTTCTTCAGGAACATATTTAAGTGCTAGTCCATTATTTTCAACTGCCTCGGCACATATCTCTGGTGTTTTCATTTCTTCAGGAACATAGTTAAGAGCTAGCCCATTATTTTTAACTGCCTCCAAGCACATCTCTGGCGTTCTCATTTCTTCGGGAACAGAGTAAAGAGCTATTCCATTATTTTTAACTGCTAGCCAACACATTTCTAGCGTTCTCATTTCCCTTGGAACATGGTAAATAGCTTCTCCATTATTTTTAACTGCCTCCCTACACATTTCTGGCGTTTTCATGTCTTTTGGAACATAATAAAGATCTTTTCCATCATTTTTAATTGCTATCCAGCACATTTCTGGTGTTCTCATTTTTTTCGGAACATTTCCGAGTGATACTCCATAATTTTTTACGGCTTCCAAATAAAATTCTAGCGTTTCAACTTTCTTTGGAACATATATAAAAGCACCTCTATTATTTTTAAATGTTTCCAAACATATTTTTTTTGTTTTCATGTCTTCGGGAACATACCCAAAGGCCTCTATATCATTTTTAACTGCCTCCCTACACATTTCTGGCGTTTTCATGTCTTCGGGAACATTTCTGAGAGCTTTTCCATTACTTTTAACTGCCTCGGCATACATCTCTGGTGTTTTCTTTTCTTCTGGAACATCTTTAAGAGCTAGCCCATTATTTTTAACAGCTAACCAACACATTTCTGGTGTTCTCATTTCTTTCGGAACAAGGTGAAGAGCTTCTCCATGTTTTTTTACAACTTCTATCAAAAATTCCGGAGTTTCTAATTCTTTAGGAATTGTATCATTTTCAGAAATTCCATTTTTTATTATACTTTGTTTAAGTTGCTCTATATAACTCATATTCTCTCCTACAATCAATATATAACAATTTTCATTTGCTTAACATCAAAATCATTTTCTTTATTAAAAATGTAAATTACTTTTCTATACTTATAGTCTTTTGTGGCTTCATTTAGTTTTATTACCACTTTACTAGACAAATCCATTCCAATTGGCAAAGTTTTGTTTTGATTATCAAAAAATACAATATTAGACAAATACAAAGCATGTTCTTCGTTGCTCAAATCTATTTTAACAATCTCTATTCCTTGCTTATCTGCTTTATCTTTTTCTCTGCTTACATTATTTCTTAAAACACTATCTTCTTTTTTCGCTATTCTTTCTAAGTCCGTCGCTATTTCAACTTCTGACTCATTTTCTAAATTAAAATCTCTTTCTTCTATTACATTTTTAGAAGAATTTTCATTAATCAAATTTTCTGGATTAATATCACCTAAAATAAACTCATTTTGAGCATTACTTTTTTTGATATATACTGGCATACTTGTTATAGCATAAATTTTATTATATGCACTTTCAAGTGCTTTTTTGAAATAGTTAATTCTATCTTCAAATTCTTCGACTGTAGTATTTTCATTAATTCTTAATATAGCAATTTCATTTCTTTCATTTTCTCTATGCTCTTTTGAATTTATTTTTTTTACAGCAGTGTAATCATTTATAAGGTTGTCAAGTAACCTTTTGGAAGTTTTATTTTTCAAGCCCTCTAATATATCTTTTTCAATTTTTTTAGTATCCTCATTTTCATTTTTCGCATAAGTTTTACTTATGCGATTGAAGATTTTTGGCATCACATAAAATAAGTACAAAGCATTTATTTCTTCGTCACTTAATTTTTGTCTTTGCAAACTGTCAGCTCTTGCTCCAAGTAAATCTTTATCTAAGTTAGCGTTTGTTTTTGTTTTATTGCTCTCACTACTTTCTCCCTCACTAAGTGCAGGAAGTTCATCTTTATTACTAAATTTCCAAAATTCAAATATACTCTTTTTATGACTTTCTATCTCATCTATGTATTTTTTTGCGTTTTCTATTTTTCTAGCATAGTTTTCTTTTTTTAGTTTTAATGCCTTTAAATCTGCGCGAACAGCTCTTGCTTTTATTTCAACTTCATTTGCACTATTAAAAGCTGAAACTAATTCTTTTATTGTGTATGAACCATTTAAATTTATTTCATTCTTTTTTGATAATTCATCCTCTAAAGAATTCTCGCCTAATTCATCTTCTAATCTTTTATCTATTTTATTATCTAATTTAGGCATAATGAACTTTTTAGCTTTAAAAAAGTAAGATATTTTTTTAAAGAAACTCTTTTTGCAATCCAAAAACATTACAATTTGCTTTTCTTGCATTACATATATATCATTTTGCTTTTTTACATATTCTTTTAATTCTTTTAAAATTTCTTCATTACGCACAATTTCTTCTTCTAAGTCTGTTTTTCTTAGCTTTTGAAGTTCAACTTGCTTGTCTACAAAATCAGCTAAGTTTTGAACTGTAATTAATTCAGAATTACTTTTATTAGCCTTAAAACCTTTTTTAGACTCTAAAACTTTTTTCTCGTCCTCATTACTTTGTTCTTCTATTTTCCTGTTATTTTTTGCAAAATCATTAGAGTTTTCATTATTAAACTCAAGTTCTAGCTCACCATTTTCATTCACATATGGCTCGAAATTGTATTTATAATTTGTTTCAGTTGTTAAAATAAACAACGCTTTCAAAAGCATATAAAATTTTTCCGCATCATTCTTGTTATTGAAAACATTTCTATAATAGGTATTGAATAATTTCTTTACTTTTGTATGACCTGTTACATATAAATATTTGCCAGAAACCTCATATATGTTAGGCCATTCATTTGTAAATAGCCAAATATAATTTTCTATATCATTTATTTGAGCGGATGTTAAAAGATTGCCTTTATAATCCATCTTATTTATCGGTACAAATATTTTGGTATCTTCTTTTTCCAATTTCTTTTTAATAATATAAAATAATACTGATGTTTCTCCCTCATTTGCAGGGAATAGCATAAAATACTTATTATCTTCTTTAGAATAATAAATTTGCCACAAGTAATTTTTATCATATTTAACAAAGTATGGAATGTTTTTTAATTTTTCTTGCAAGTCTTCTAGCTTTTTTATTTCATTAACTAACGCTAAATCTAAAACATCGTTAAATATTTCTTTTGTCTTTCTATCATCTGCTTGTAAATAAGCAGATAATGGCTTTGCTGTTTTATATCTTTCGCGAATCTCTGCTGTTCTATCTAATGGTGTTATTAATATTTCCAAGTCATGTACTGACACATAATCATATACTTTATATACATTTGAATTGCTAAAATCACTAAAATGTATTGGCTCAGCCTCTAGCAATTTTTGTGGTATATTCTCTAAATCAAGTCCTATGTACTCTAGAACGTCATTTTTCAAGCCTATCTTCTCCTTTCGCATATCCTTTCTCAAAAAATCTTCACTGCAATAATTCTTCCATCGCTAATTACAAAAATTATCTTCTTCTCTCAAATCTTTGCATAACTTCTTCTAATGTATAATGTTTAATATCCTTTTTATCATATCTTATAACAGAAACTTTATTGCTATTATATTCTTCTTTTCCAATTAGCACAATATATGGTATTTTAAATTTCATAGCCTTTTCTATTTTTTCATCTAAATCTTTGTCTGTAAAATCAACTGATACTCTTACTCGTCTTTCTCTTAATTTATCTTTCATTTGATTTGCATAATCAATATACTCGTCATATTCAGGAATTATAATACATTGAACTGGTGCAATCCATGTTGGAAATTCTCCCTGATATTTTTCTATTAATATTGCAAGCATACTTTCATAACTACCTAAATCTTGCCTGTGTATATATAGTGGGAATTTTTCCAAGCCATCTTTATCTGTATATTTTAAATCAAATCTATGTGTAATTTCAAAATCTATTTCTATTTTTGCCAAAAGCTTACTATTATAATAAACCTGTATACTAGGGCCATACATTTTTGCATCTTGATTTTTTGTATATGTTATTTTAGCCTCATTTAAAGCCTTTTCCATTGCTATAGCACACATATTCCACTCATTTATTGTCCCTATATATTCTTCTTTTTTGCTTGTATTCCAAGTTGATATTCTGTATTCAACATTTAAATCCAGCTTGTCCATAAAATATTTTTCTATTTCTACTGATTCCTTTAATGTTTTCTCTAACAATTCTGGCGATGAAAATATGCTAGCATCTGAAAAAGAATATTGTCTCATACAAGTTAGCCCTCTTATTTTGCTTGTTGGCTCATCTCTAAATACAGTAGATGTTTCGCTATATTTTATAGGTAATTCTTTGTAACTATGCTGTTTTGTGGCATACAAGCTACAATGAAATGGCCTTACATATGGTCTTAAAACTATTGAATTTTGTTCTTCTTCCGCTTCTATTGTAAAAATTTCGTCTTTCTCCTGCTCCCATCTATCTTCTATCATGTATATTTCAGCTCTTGATGCACTTGGAGTTCTAACTATCATGTAGCCTCTCTTTTCTTCCTCGTCTTCTACCATTTCTCTAAGTATTTTTATCATCTTTGCACCATTTGGAAGTATTATAGGAAAGCCTTTTCCTATATAATCTACACTTGTATATATTTCTAACTCTTTACCTAATTTACTGTATTCCATTTGACTTTTCCTCTTTTCTTTTGAATATGAAATTTACATTTTGTGTTGTTTTTTCGTAAATTGTATGCTATACTAACCATCGTAGGAAATGAACATAGTAGTAGATATGTGTTGCCACTGCACTAGATAACTTTGGTTATCAGAAAGTGAGGTGGTGTTTATGGGTTTTATACTTTTTTTAATATATGCCTTAATGGTATCATCAACAATAAACGTAGCCTTATTAACGATTTTATACATAAAATATGTAAATTCAAAAATAGATAAGGAATAAAATAACAACACATTCCACTATGCCAATATTGCGAATGTGTTGTTATAACTATATGTAGTGGTAACCGCATTCACTGCGGTTATTCATTTCCTATACTTATTATACATAGTTATTAAAAAAATGTCAAATGTTAGTCGCAACCCTATTTGCGAAAGTATGTGTCAAGTAAATGTAGGCAATTTTTTTATCTTTTTTTCTAATCCTTTAAATGCACTGTATTCAACACTTTA
>CALXWM010000045.1 GCA_944392425.1 uncultured Clostridia bacterium | reverse complement strand
TTTCTTCATTTTAACAGAAATGTAATAATTCTGTGGATAACTTTTTTCTAAATTTTTAAAAAATCCCGAAACTCAAAAAACTTAAATATTATTGACTTTTAAATTTCACTTTGATATAATAATTTTATAAAATTTAATGGAGGTGAAAATTATGAATAATTATGAAACACCTGAAGTAAAAGAAGAAACAAGAAATGTTGCACAATGTAGCTTTTAGTTAAAAAATCCTCATAGATTATTTTTATAATTTATGAGGAAATATTTTATTTATTGGGAGTGTAAACATATATGCTTAAAGAAGAATTTATGGTTGAAGAATTACTAAAGGAATATATATTTCGACCAGATTTAAAAGTATTAATTAGTAAAAAAAATGAGAAATATTTTGTATGTAAAAATGAAACTTCTGTAAAATTCATTGAAAAAACTTATGAGAATAAAAAATATGATAATATAATAAATACTCTTATAGATTACTATAAAGTAAAGAAAGAAATAATAGAAAAAGATTATTCTATTTTATTGGATAGCATATTAAATGCAAAAAGTGATAATAAATATAGAATAATTAGTAGAGGTGGTATTCCAGAATGGCTAGATATAGAAAAGATTAAATTTCCTTTTGCTATAGAAATTGAATTGACTCGCAGATGCAATTGGAATTGCAAATTTTGTTATAATGTATGGAAACATTCTGATAAGCCTTCACAGTATTTTGATTTACCATTTGACTCTTATAAAAAAATCATAGATGAAGCAGCAGAAAATGGTTGTACAATGATAAGACTTAGTGGAGGTGAACCTACTTTACATCCAGATTTTTATAAAATAATTGATTATACTTCGAAAAAAAAATTAAAGATAGCTTTGTTTACAAACGCATCAATGATAACTAATAATAGTATTAAATTTTATAAAGACAATAGCATAAATGATATTTTAATTTCATTGCATGGAACAGAAAAATTACATAATGAAATAACTGGAGCAGGCAATAGCTATAAAGATACCTTAAAAAAGATAAAATTAATTATAGATAATAATATCTCTGCTAGTGTAGAGACTATCCTATTAGGAAAAATTACTGATGAGCAGTTAATTGAGTTATCTAATATTTTATCACAATTAGGCGTGAAAAATTGGAATTTAATGCCTTATGTGCCAACTGGAATGGATTGTGATAATATATATTCTTTTAATTACAAAAGAATTCCAAAACTTATGGAAAAACTTCAACGTAATAGTTCTTTACATATTAGAATAGTTTGCTCACAAAAATTTTGCTCTTTTGGTGAAGATTTGAAAAAAGTAGCTGATGAATATAAATATATTGATTGCTCGTGTGGTTCAGGAATAATGTGGCTGTCAATTTCATATGATGGGAAGATTAGAAATTGTCCTCATTCAAATGTATATGCAGGAGACATTTCAGAAGGAATAATGAATGTTTATGAAACTAAACTAAAACCTGCTGTAAAGAATATATTGCTTAAACAAGATGATGAATGTATAGGATGTGAAGTATTTAATAAATGTAGAGGTGGTTGCTATTTGTCAAAAATTAATAAGTATTAATTGAAAAAGTAACTGTGTATATACCTTTAAGTAAAACAAGAAAGGAATGTATTGTAAAATGAAACTTAAATATATTGGAAAAAATATATTGATTAATGAAGATACTGGAAGAAAATATGAAATTGACGATATTGGAAGGAAATTTTTAGAAGTATTTGGAATGTATGGAACAACAGATAAGGCATTACATACATTAAAAGAATATTATAAAATCGATTATGAAAGAATAAAAAAAGATTATTTCGATTTTCTAGAAAAACTTGATGGAAGTCAAGTCATAAATGTTGGTGAGTTGCCAATTAATAAATATGTAGTATTAGAGCCGACAAATGAATGCAGTGGAAATTGCATTCATTGTTTTCAAAAAAATATTAATAAATTTTCATGGAGTAAAGAAAAAATTAGATATATAATAGAAGTACTAAAAAAAGAAAAAATTAAATCTGTTTCTTTAACTGGTGGCGAAATATTTTCTCCTCATTATGTAGAAAATGCTAAATATTTAATTAGTGAATTAAATAAAAATCAAATTAAAATAATAACTGTTTCAACGAATGGAATGTTTATTGATTCTGAATTATTAAGTTGGCTTGATAAAAATATTGATAAAAGTGTTACTACTTTCAGAATAAGCCTTGATGCAGTAGACGAAAATATAATAAAAGATTTAAGACCTGGTTATAAAGCGAAGTATAATAGAGATATAATAAAGACATTAAATGACAAACAATTTAACCTTGTTATAACTACAATCATTTATAAACAATCATCACAAGAAATATTAAATATCGCTCAATTTATTTCAAATTTTAATTTTGTTAAAAAATGGTTGCTAAAACCTATAATTCCAACTAAAAAACAACATAAAGAATTTGATTTAAATTGGGAAGATGTTAAAAATATATATTGGACAATATTAGAATTTTATCGCAAGAATAAAATTAGTTATAATTTTGTGCTTGGAAATGTATTGTCAAAAGATTTATTAGAAAGTCCTAACTCATTAGTTTGTTTTGATTTAGAAAGTCATCCATGCAAAGAAGAAATAAATCAAAGAACTATAAAGGCTAGTGAAAAAATTACAAGATGTCCAATTTTGTCAGAGATTAATGAAGAATTTCAAATAGATTTAGATTGTATTTCTATAAAGAACAATATACTTCTTGATGATTTAAAAATTAAAGATATGAAATGTAAAGAATGCAAGTATAGAAGGGTTTGCGGCGGAGGATGTAGAGCTTATGCTATTGCGTATAACCAAGGAAATTTGGGTTGCGATTTGAATTCTAACAGGATGTGGAATTGGATAACCCAAGATAAGTATTTTAGAAGAAACTGGCCTGATTTTGTTGACAAAGTAAATAATATTTTGAATGGAGAAAGCTAAATGGATAGGATTGAATTGAATCCGATTGGAAAAGTGAAAAGCAAATATGAAAAATTGGATATTATACCCGCAAATGGTTGGGATTCAGATAACATATCTAAAATAATAGTTTTTCCAAGGTACGTAGATGGTCTTATGGGATTAAATGAAAAAATGTTAATACATGTCTTATGGTGGTTTGATAAGGCCCCCAGAAATATCCTTAAAAATTATATAAAACCCAATGATGAAAGAGAGACAGGAGTTTTTGCTATGCGCTCACCTCATCGCCCAAATCCAATAGCTTTGTCATTATGTGAAATTATCTCTATCAGTAAAAATATTATAGAAGTTAGGGGGTTAGAAGCTCTTGATGGTTCTCCTATATTAGATATTAAGAAAGCCATAATTAATAATCAAATAATTCTATAAAAGTTCAGGAAAATTACTATAACAATTTTCCTGAACTTTAGTCTGACTAAGGCTTTAATAATAGTTTTAACTTTGAAGGAGAAAAACCTTGGTTTGCGCATGAGAACTTGGGGATAGATAAGGGCATTGGTTTATGTATGATAGAAAATTATTTAAATGGCTCTATTTGGAAGTATTTTATGAAAAATGAGTTTGTGCAAAAAGGTATGGGAGAGATTTTTGAAGGAGAAATTTAGAATATAAAAATCTAACTTTTTCCATTGTATAAAACTAGTTTTTGTGGTATTATGTACGTGGCACTTTAAATGGCATTTTAAATGGCACTTTAAGTGACACTTTAAATGATACATTAAATGATACTTTAAAGATACTTTAAAATATAAATATAAAATGCAAAACTGAAAGGAAAATGCAAAATGAACGATAACATAGTAATAAAGGGAGCAAAAGAACACAATTTAAAAAACATAAGCTTAGAAATACCAAAAAATAAATTAGTAGTTATTACAGGATTATCTGGTTCAGGAAAATCATCATTAGCATTTGATACACTTTATGCAGAAGGTCAAAGAAGATATGTAGAAAGTTTATCTTCTTATGCCAGACAATTCTTAGGAATAATGGACAAACCAAATGTTGAATCAATAGATGGATTATCTCCTGCAATATCAATAGACCAAAAAACCACATCTAAAAACCCACGTTCAACAGTTGGTACTGTTACTGAAATATATGATTATATTCGTTTACTTTATGCTAGAATTGGTGTGCCATATTGTCCTAAATGCGGTAAAAAAATAGAAAAGCAAACTGTTGACCAAATTGTAGATAGTGTTTTAGAGCTTGATGAAGGAACAAGACTTCAAGTATTAGCACCAGTTATAAGGGGTAGAAAAGGTGAATATAAAAAGCTTCTTGAGGATTTTGCAAAAGAAGGATTTGTTCGTGCTAGAGTTGATGGAAACACAGTGGAGCTTACAGATGATATTGAAATAGATAGAAAGAAAAAGCATAATATAGATATAATTATTGATAGATTAGTAATTAAATCAGACATTAGGGCAAGACTTACTGAATCAGTTGAAACTGCTATGAAATATGCGAATAACTTGGTTACAGTAGATATACCGGGCAAAAAAGAGCTATTATTTAGCGGTAATTATGCCTGCCCTGATTGTGGTATAAGTTTTGAAGAACTATCTCCAAGAATGTTTTCATTCAATAACCCTGTTGGAGCATGTCCAACTTGTACAGGTATTGGTTATTTAATGAAAATGGACGAAGATTTAATTATACCTGATAAAAATCTTACTTTATACAATGGTGTAAAAGCTTTTGGCGCAAGCACTATGAAAAAAGGAGATACAATTGCTAAAATGTATTTTGAAGCAATTGGAAGACATTATGGAGTAGATATTTCAAAGCCAATCAAAGATTTACCAAGAGATTTCTTAGATAAAATTCTTTACGGTACAGGTGATGAAGAAATAGAGTTTGAATATGAAACAGCTTTCGGTGTTAGAAGAAACAAAGTACCATTTGAAGGTGTAATTCCAACACTTGAGAGACGTCATAGAGAAACAAAGTCTCAAGGCATGATGCAATTCTATGAAATGTATATGAGCAATATGGAGTGCCCTGATTGTCATGGTGCAAGACTTAAAAAAGAAAGTTTATCTGTAAGAGTTGGAAGCAAGAATATTAATGAACTTACAGATATGTCAATTTTCCACATTAAAGAATATTTAAATAGTTTAACTTTAAGTGAGAAAGACAGTATGATTGCTGACCAAATTTTAAAAGAATTAGGTAAACGTTTACAATTCTTAATTGATGTTGGACTTGACTATTTAACATTATCTAGAAGTGCAGCGACTTTATCTGGTGGTGAAGCTCAAAGAATTAGGCTTGCCACTCAAATAGGTTCAGGATTAACAGGAGTTATGTATATACTTGATGAGCCAAGTATAGGTTTACATCAAAGAGATAATGATAAATTAATTGCTACACTAAAAAAACTTAGAGATTTAGGAAACTCAGTTATAGTTGTTGAGCATGATACTGATACAATGTATGCCGCAGACCAAGTAATAGACATTGGTCCTTATGCAGGTGTACACGGCGGAAATGTTATGGCTCAAGGCACAGCTGAAGAAATTGCTAAAATTCCTGATTCAATAACAGGTCAATATTTATCTGGAAGAAAACAAATTCCAGTACCTAAAAAGAGAAGAAAATCTAATGGTAAATCTATTGAGGTTGTGGGAGCAAAAGAACATAACTTAAAAAATATAAGCGTAAAATTTCCACTTGGAGAATTCATTTGCGTAACAGGTGTTTCGGGTTCAGGAAAGAGCACTTTAATAAATGAAGTTTTGTACAAAAATATTAATAAGGCTTTAAATAAATCAAATGAAAAAGTGGGAAGCTGTAAAGAGGTAAAAGGACTTCATAATATTGATAAAATAATCAATATTGACCAATCTCCAATAGGTAGAACTCCACGTTCAAATCCAGCTACATACACAGGTGTATTTGATTTTATTAGAGAAATATTTGCAACTACAAATGAAGCGAAAATGCGTGGATATGATAAAGGTAGATTTAGCTTTAATGTTCCCGGAGGAAGATGTGAAGCTTGTTCAGGTGATGGAATAATTAAAATAGAAATGAATTTCTTGTCTGATGTATATGTTCCTTGTGAAGTATGTAAAGGAAAAAGATATAATAAAGAAACTCTTGAAGTAAAATATAAAGGAAAAAGTATATCTGATGTACTTGATATGACTGTTGAAGAGGCTTTACAATTTTTTGAAAATATACCTAGAATTAAACAAAAAATACAAACATTATATGATGTAGGTTTAGGATATATTAAATTAGGTCAACCATCTACAACTTTATCTGGTGGTGAGGCTCAACGTATTAAACTTGCAACAGAGCTTTCAAAAAGAGCAACAGGTAAAACTTTATATATTTTAGATGAACCTACAACAGGTCTTCATATTGATGATGTACACAGATTAGTAGATATTTTACAAAGATTAGTTGATACAGGAAATACTGTAATAGTAATTGAGCATAATTTAGATTTAATAAAAACAGCAGATTATATAATTGACTTAGGTCCAGAAGGTGGAGACAAAGGTGGAGAAATTATTGCTGTTGGAACACCGGAAAAGATTTGCCAAAATGAGAGAAGTTTTACGGGGCAGTTCTTGAAAACTTACCTGGTTGAAAAATAATTAGAATTTTGGCGTCGTTGTTCTTCAAAAGAAAATCCTCGGCGTATACCTACATACGCCTCCGGTATTTCTTCCTTGAACGCCTAGCCAAAATTTAATTCTTTTTCAACGACAATATACATTCTTTCGCATTTGCCTCACGGTTTGGCTAACGCGAAAACGCTTGCACGCTCCGACTGCGCTTCTAAGAGAAAGACATAAGCGTATTTGAGCCCTTTGTCCGATTCGCTGTGCTAAAAGCTCCAGAATATATATTGTAGCTCTTGATAAAATTTTATTATAGAAAGGAAGAAAAGATTTGAAAAACATAGTTATAGGAATTGAAGGAATGGTTGGAGCTGGTAAAACATCCATTTGCGACGAATTATTGAATCTAATACCTAATAGCATTTTTGTGGATGGAAGCAAAATTTATCGAGCTTTAATTGAGGCATTACATATGGCAAAGGATAGTTTGAGGTTTGACGAAAATTCAAAAGCAGAAGATGCCGCTTCATCAAACAAAAAGCCTGATCTATTTGAGGGAATAAATAGCTTAGAACAAATGGCAATGCTTACACCATTTGATTTATTAAAAAAATTGCAAGTAGAATTTAAAATAGAGGATAGAAAAACTGTTATATATATTGCTGGAAAAAAAGTTGATGAAGAAGCTATGAAAAGTATGCAAAATTCAATTGGTGTTTCTAAAATGGCGAATCAGGCAGATAACAGTAAACTATTTGCATTTGCACATCAAATAATACAAGGATATAGCAAAAAGTTTAATATTATAGTTTCAGCAAGGGATTTAGTAAAAATTTATCCAGAAATGGATTTGCATATTTTTATTACTGCTTCTCTTGAAGAAAGAGTACAAAGAAGATATAATCAATTAAAAGGTGAATATACAATTGATGAGGTAAGAAATTCTGTTATACAAAGAGATATATTGCATGAAAAATCAGGCTTTAACGAAACATTTGATAAAACTGTTAAAGTTGATGTGACAGGAGATTCAAGTGCAAAAGAATCAGCTAAAAAGATTTTTGATAAATATATTAGCAAATTGTTAAAAATAGCATAATATAAAATGAATATTACTATTTACAGTTAATACTTATTTAGCAAAACCTTAAATATACATTCTTTCGCTTTTGCCTCACGGTTTCGCTAATGCGAAAACGCTTGCACGCTCCGACTGCGCTTCTATGATAAAGAATTATGCTTATCGCGCCCTCAGTCAGCTACGCTCGCTAAAAGCTCCAGAACATATATTTAAGCTTTTATAAATTGTAATAATAACAATGAAACAAAACTAGAAGGGAAGCAATATAAAAATGAATACATATGTAAATGAAAAGTTAAAAAATTTCAATAATGATATTAAAGATAAAAGAATTGCAATAATCGGAATGGGGGTAAGCAATAAACCACTTATAGATTATTTCTATAACCATGGAGCAAAAGTTACAGCCTTTGATAACCGAGATAAAGAAAAAATAGATAGTGATATAATTGCTAAACTTGACAATTATAATATGAACTATTATTTCGGTGAAAACTCATTAGAACATTTAATAGGCTTTGATTATATTTTTAGAGCTCCAAGTTGTAGACCTGATACTCCAGAAATAGTAAAAGAAGTAGAAAGAGGAGCAATACTTACATCTGAAATTGAAAAAGTGCTTGAACTTGCACCATGTAAAGTTGTTGGAGTTACTGGAAGTGATGGAAAAACAACTACAACTACTTTGATTTACAAAATATTAGAAGCAAATGGATATCATTGCTTTTTAGGAGGTAATATAGGAACTCCACTATTTACTGAAATAGAAAATATGAAACCAGACGATATAGTTGTTCTAGAATTAAGTAGTTTCCAACTTATGAATATGAAAATAAGCCCTCAAATTGCAGTTGTTACAAATATTGCACCAAACCATCTAAATGTACATAAAGATTATCAAGAATATATAGATAGTAAAAAAAATATTTTCTTACATCAAAATGAGCAAGGGTTATTAGTTATAAATAAGGATAATGAAATAACAAAAGAATTTTACAAAGAAGCAAAAGGAAAAGTAAGATTCTTTAGTAGTAGAGAAATTTTAGATGATGGTGTTATTTTTGATAGAAATGACAATATAATAAAAGTTTGTGAAGATGGCATAAGAAAACATTTTGTAAAAAAAGAAAATATGAAACTAAGAGGAGTGCATAATTGTGAAAATGCATGCGCAGCAATTAGTGCAACTCTTGAACTATGTAAAGAAGATACTACTCGCAAAACAATTGAAAATTTCCCGGGTGTTGAACATAGAATAGAATATATAAGAACAATTAATGGAGTAGAATGGTACAATGATTCAATAGGAACTAGTCCAAGTAGAACAATTGCAGGATTAAATTCATTTGATGAGAAAATAGTTCTTATTGCAGGTGGATATGATAAACATTTAGATTATGGGCCAATTGCAAAACCAATAATTCAAAATGTAAGTAAATTAATATTAGTTGGTCAGACATCTGAAAAAATTCAAAATGCAGTATTGGAAGAAGAGAAAAAAGAAGGCAAGAGTATTCCAATTTATAAATGTAATACATTAGAGGAAACGATTAAAAAAGCTAAAGAAGTAGCAATAGAGGGAGAAGTGGTATTGTTCTCACCAGCAAGTGCAAGTTTTGATATGTTTAAAAACTTTGAAGAAAGAGGAAATAAATTTAAAGAATTAGTAAATGAAATTTAACACATATACAAAACCTCCTACATAATATAGTGTAGGAGGTTATTTTTATGAATTATCAAAGTTATGAAGATTATATGAGAAGTGTATTAGGCAATTCCTATGCTAATGAATATACGAATGTTCCTACATATGCCAACCCTGCTAATGTGCAAAGTGTATCTAACTTTAGAAATGTAAATACGCCAAATTCAATGAATACGAGTCCTATGAATACGTCAAATATGGTTAATTCGAGACAAATGGGTATGCAAACTCAAACAAGTTTTCAAAGTTCGATGAGAGAAAACACAGAACAAAATATGGAAGAGTCAGAAGAGATATTAAGAATTCAAAGAATGTATCCGGATATTTATTGTTTATTAATGCCAATGGTAAATAAAATAGTAGAAAAAAATAATGATAGAGAAATAACGGATAATTTAATTGAATCTATGACTATGGAGATATATAACAATATTGAAGATGATATGATTAATTCTTCAAGAACAACAAATTCAAAAACTAATAATACTATGGCTCAGTCATCACAAACAGGAAATACACAAAGACAATCTACACAGTCAAATAGCACTACTACAAGAAATACCGTATCAAACACAATGCAAAATTCAAGAAGAATAGGAAATCCTACACTAAGAGATTTAATTAAGATTTTAATAATAAGAAGGCT
>CALXWM010000044.1 GCA_944392425.1 uncultured Clostridia bacterium | reverse complement strand
GTTTTTTCAATATATTTTTGTTAAAAATTATGTAGGCAATTTTTTATATTTTGCCTACATAAATTTTACACTAACTTAAAAAACTAATTGCATAATTAATAAAAAATAGCATTAACAAAAGTTAATACTATCTTTATTTTTTAATTTCCTCTAGCGATAATTTGGTTATGAGGACTATATCTATCTTTAGAAAGTAGAGTACGAGAAACTTCTTTACCATTTAATTTTAATATTTTATAAGCTACCGATGTTGCACCATTAGAGCCTGATTGCACAACTTTAGTTTTACCTTTCCCTAATGATGAATCTGTTGTATAAACTGTAGAATAAGGAATGGTGCCGGTTTTATACGAAACTAGTTCAACTTCATATTCCACATCTTCCTTTAATCCATATACGCTAATTGTTAATCTTTTGTTTGAAGTAGTTGCAACTATTTTTATTGGATAGCTTCTATTATTTTTAAATTTAAAATCAGGTGATCCCCAAGAAACAGTAGCATCTAATCCTATTGGAACATATCCAACTGTAAATGTATGATTTACTCTATTAGTTATTTCTAAATTTGCTTTAAGCACAGTATTGTAAAGAGTACTAGATACTTGGCAAATTCCTCCGCCATAATCGGTTGTTACCTGACCATTTGAATATACAGTAGCTGTTTTAAAACCATTTGCAGCAGTACGCTTGCCAACAGTTCCGTTAAATGAAAATTCTTCACCAGGCATTAAAACAGTTCCATTTATTTTTGATGCGGCTAAAGCAATATTAGTTGAACGATTTGCATTACTTGAAGCATAACTTGTTGAGTATGTTGCAAGCTTATCAGGGAAAGCTTCTGTACCAATTTCATTTGTTGTTACATCAGGATACAATGTTTTTAATGGAATTGTATATGTTTCACTTGGTGTAGAAACCATTTGTTTAGCTTCGTCTACAGATATGTCAAAATCTAAACCATTAGATGAAGGATAAACAGCAAATGGATCCTTTGTGTAATATGCATCTTTAGCTTCTTTGTAAATTTCACTGTGTATTTTATCTATATCTATTGGATCAGGTTGAGCTTCTTCTACAGGTACTTCTATAGGGTCTGTATTGTAATTTGTGGATGTAAGTTTATCTACTATTAAATCTTTTAATTTTTCAGATATAATTACATTTCCTGCTTTACCTGATGTTATTATTAAATTATTACCATCAATAGTGTATGAAGATTGTTTAAGCCCATCTTCAAAATTGGTATTCATTTGTGTTACAACTGATTCATATAAGTCGTTATTATATGAAAAATCTACATTTATATCTACCTTATTTATTAAAGTATTTAATATATCAAAATTATTTTTAAAAATATTTCCATTCCTGCCACAAGAATAAGCTTCACTTACAGCTTTAGATATATCATAGCTACATTCAAGCTGACTAGGAAGTACATTATAAAGAGCACCATTATGACTAAATACTAAATTAGTTTCTAATCTAGAATTTAAGTTTTCAGACACTTTCGCAGTTGCTTCTTCTTGAGTAAACCCAGAAACATCTATACCAAGAATAGATATACCAGATATTATTTTGTCACTATTGATATTCAAAAGTGCAAAAATTGTTGATAACATACCTAGAATAATAAGTAAAATAAGTATACAAATAGTAATTACTATTCCTTTAGTATGCTTTTTCTTTGGTTCTTTAAATGTGCCATTACTATTATTTTCAATTATTTGCTTTGCTTCTTCAAAAACCTCTTCTGTGTCTGTAGAAGAGGTATCAGAATTATAAAGTATTGCATTCATAATAAAGTTTAACCCTTTCTAGAATTCATTTATTATATTTTAATATAAATTCAATAAAAAGTAAAATTTCATATCAAAAACAGTCCGAGCAAAACTCGTACCATTTGAAAAATATCTTTTCTTATAATATATTAAACTATAAATAAAATTATTTGTAAATATTAAATTGATAAAAATTATTTATACTTAAAACACACATTTTTTGAATTTTACCTTTATTTTTTGATATACTATTGATATAATGGTAACAAATTAAAAAACTATGAACTAAAGCATATAAAAAATTTATAAGCTTTGTTCAAAATAAAAAAGACACAAAAAATAAAGGAGGTACATCACATGAACGATTTATTAAAAAACAAAAAATCAGGTTGGGAAGAAGTAAGCGAAGATGAAAAAAATGCCATATTTACTTTTTCCAATGAATATATGAATTTTTTAAATAATGCCAAAACAGAAAGAGAAATTATCAGAGCAACCGAAGTATTGGCTAGACAAAATGGATTTAAAAGTCTAGATGAATACTCAGAACTTTATCCAGGAGATAAAGTTTACTTCATAAATAGAGGTAAAAACATATACTTAGCTGTAATAGGCACAGAATCTATGGAGTCTGGAATTAACATAGTAGGAGCACACGCAGATTCACCAAGACTAGATTTAAAACCAAATCCACTTTGCCAAGAAGGTAATTTAGCATATTTAAAAACTCATTACTATGGTGGAATAAAAAAATATCAATGGACAACAATTCCACTTGCAATACATGGTGTAATTATTAAAGAAAATGGTGAAAAACTTTATGTGTCACTTGGAGAAAATGATGATGAGCCAGTATTTACAATAACAGATCTTTTACCACACTTAGCAAAAGAGCAACAACAAAAGAAATTATCTGAAGCAATAAACGCAGAAAAGCTTTCAGTACTAGTTGGTAGCATACCAGATACTTCAGAAGAAAAAGATCAAGTAAAAAGCAACATATTAAAATTATTAAATAAAAAATATGGAATAAATGAAGAAGATTTTATTAGTTCAGAGTTAGAAGTAGTACCAGCTTTTAAATGCAGAACATTGGGATTTGATGAAAGCCTAATTGCAGGATATGGTCAAGATGATAAAGTATGTGTTTATACATCATTAAGAGCTATATTAAATATAGAAAAGCCTAGAAGAACTGCAGTTTGCCTATTCTCAGACAAAGAAGAAATAGGTAGTATGGGCAATACTGGAATGGAATCACACGTATTTGATACATTTATAGCAGAATTATTAAACAAAACAAGAATCAATAGACCAAACCTATTAGACAAAGTATTTTGCAATTCAAAAATGCTTTCTGCAGATGTTGATGCAGGTGCAGACCCATTATATATTTCTGTATCAGACACAAATAATGCAGGATACTTAGGCAAAGGAATTAGCTTAAATAAATATACAGGCTCAGGCGGAAAATATAATTCATCTGATGCAAATGCAGAATATGTTGCAGAAATAAGAAGATTATTTAACGCTAATAAAGTTAAATTCCAAGTAGCAGAGCTTGGCAAAACAGACATTGGCGGTGGCGGAACAATTGCATATATTTTAGCAAATAAAGGAGTTGATGTAATCGACTGTGGAGTTCCTGTACTTTCAATGCATGCACCATACGAGGTAACTTGCAAATATGACGTTTACACGGCATTTAAAGCATATGAGTGTTTCTTTAAAATGTAAACAATATAAAAAGACCAATATACATTCTAGAACATTTCAAGTAAGCGTAGGCGACGTAGGAGCGGAGCTGGGCGTACGAGTTGGAGCGAATAGCGACCCACGAAGTGAAATGAGGGAGAATGTATATTGGTCTTTATAAATTATTGTTATATGAGCACATTTAGAAATGTAAATTTTATGTGAAAGTATTGAATTGATTGCATTATAATGATATATTAAAGGAAAACAAAGGATTTGCTTAAGATAGGCAAATCCTTTAAAAAGATAAGTAAAAAAGTCTAAAAATATGTTGAAATACATATAGGAGCTTTTTGAAAGCATATTGCTGGAAAGTAAATCTTGAAGGAGGAGAACACGGTGATTGAAGTAAAACATGTCACAAAAAAATATGGTAATTTTATTGCTGTTGATGACATTAATTTTACCATAAATAATGATGAAGTAGTTGGCTTCTTAGGACCAAATGGTGCTGGAAAAAGTACCACAATGAATATGATAACAGGTTACATAGAGCCTACAAACGGCAAAATAATTGTTAATGATTATGATGTATCTAAAGACCCTAAAAAAGTTAAAAGACAAATAGGATATATGCCAGAAAGTACACCACTTTATAATGACTTAACTGTAAGAGAATTTGTAAATTACATGGCAGACTTAAAATATGTAAAAAGAAAAGAAAAAAAAGAAAAGGTAGATAAAGTTTTACAAGATGTTGGGCTTACAAGTGTTCAAAAAAAATTAATAAGAAATTTATCGCGTGGATACAAGCAAAGAGTAAGTATGGCAGGAGCACTAATAGGAGACCCAAAAGTTCTTATACTAGATGAGCCTACTGTAGGTCTTGATCCAAAACAAATAACAGAAATAAGAGATTTAATTCGAAAATTAGGAAAAAATCATACAGTAATACTTAGTTCACATATTTTATCAGAAGTAAGTCAAATATGTGAAAGAGTTATAATTATAAATAAAGGAAAAGTTTTAGCTGTAGATACACCAAGCAATTTGGAAGAAAAATTTGAAGATGAAAATAGAATCTTTGTTACAGTAGAAGATGAACAAAATAAAATAAATAAAATTGCTAAAAAGATTAAAAATTTAAAGTCTATAGAATTTATAAAAGATAAAAATGATGGCACAAAACAATATGAATTAGTTGCAAATAAATCGACTGATTTAAGAAAAGAAATATTCAACTTATTTCCTAAGAACGATATTAATATATTAGAATTAAAAAAATCAGAAATTACTTTAGAAGATGCCTTCTTAAAACTAATTAGCCAGAAAGAAACTGAGGCAGAGGAAAAGAAGAAGAAAGAAGAAGAGAAAAAAGCAAAAAGAGAAGAAGAATTAAATAAAATGTCTAAGAAAGATAGAAAGGAAGCAATTAAACAAGATAAAAAAGATATAAAACAAAAAGAAAAAGAAGAATTTAATAAACATTGGGAAGAAAATAGAAAAAGAGAAAAGGAAGAAAAAGAAAGAATTAAAGAAGTTAAAAAGAAAATAAAAAAAGGAGGTAAAAAATAATGTGGGCAATAGTTAAAAAAGAATTTAAGTCATACTTTTTATCTCCAATTGGATACATATATATTGGCGTATTTTTGTTAACATGTAGTATATTCTTTTATTTAGATATATTTGTAAAGTTAAGTACAGATTTTCCATATATGTTTAGATCAGCAGTAACTATATTAACATTTATAGTGCCATTAATTACTATGAGAATGTTTTCTGAAGAAAGAAAAAATGGAACGGAACAATTATTACTAACATCACCAAGAAGCATAACACAAGTGGTATTAGGTAAATTTATAGCTGCAGCTTTAGTGGTCCTAGTTTCAGTGTTACTTACATTAATATATTTTGGAATACTTAGCTATTTTGGAGAGCCACAACTAAGTAAATCGTTAATTGCAATACTTGGCTTTGCACTTTTGTCAATCGCATATGTATCATTTGGTATGTTTGCATCTAGCCTAACTGAAAATCAAGTTGTATCAGCAGTAATAACCATAGCAGTATTTGTTTTATTGTGGTTCTTACCAAGCTTTAGTAGCATTTTTATAGATTTTTCATTAATGGAAGCCTTTTTTGAGTCATTCTATTTAGGAACAATATCAATTAAAAATTTAGTATTATTAGTATCATTTACTGCGCTATTTGTAGTATTTACAATAATGGTATTACAAAGAAGAAAAAGCGTAAAATAGGAGGTGCAAAATGAGAAGGTTAATAGAAATAATCAAAAAAAAGTGGATAAAAGATAGCTTACTTACAACAGCACTAGTAGCTATTCTAATAGCAATATTTATATTAGTAAATCTATTGTTTATGAATTTGGATTTTGCACCTTGGGATTTTACAGAACAAAGGCTGTATTCATTATCTGATGAATCAAAAGAACAAATAGCAAGTGTACAGCAAAATGTAACAATGTATTTCTTTGGATATGATGAAGCATCTACTGCAATAACACTTGCTAAACAGTACCATGATGCAAATGACAAAATAACAATTCATATAATAGATACATCTGAAAGACCGGATTTAGCAGCACAGTATAATGTAAATACAAGTAGCCAGCTAGTAGCGGTTCAAGCAACGGAAAGATATAAAATAATAGATTCAAGTGAAATGTATGCATATGATAGTTCTAGTGGTCAATACATGGATGTTACTGAACAAAAATTAACAAATGCTATACTTGATGTTACAATAGCACAAAAACCACAAATATATTTCTTAACAGGGCATGGAGAATATAGCATAGACAGCTCATCAGGAGCAATGGGAACACTTGCTACTTACATTGAAAACGACGTAAATGATGTAAACTCCATAGATTTACTTACATCTGATATGCCAGAAACATGTGATGTGCTAGTAATCGCAAATCCAACAAGCGATTTTACAGATCTAGAAACAGAAAAAATACAAAATTATATAAATGCTGGTGGAAAAATAGTTTGGATGCAAAATCCATATATGTTTATAAAAGATTGGACAGAAAGCACAACATATCCAAATATAACAAAAATATTATCTCAATTTGGAATAAGCTTTTCTAGCGGTGTTGTATGTGAACAAAGTTCAAGCAATATGATTGCAGGAACACCGGACTTAATTGTTCCTCAAATGACATATAACCAAATAGTGCAAGATTTATATACAGATGGAATGATTGCATTACTAGACTCAGGAAAAATAAATACAGTATCAGATGAAGAGTTGGAAAAATTAGGAGTTACAGCTAGCCCATTCTTACAATCAACAGAAACATCTTTTTATAGAGAAGATATAAATTCAGATATTTCACAAAAATTAGATAGTGACGAAGAAGGACCATTTGTTACTGCAGAAATATTAACAAAAAAGATTGACGATGACACAGAATCAACACTTGTTGCATATTCAAATGCGTTATTTGCAACAAACTATACTGTACAAATTGCAGGAAGCTATGGTACACCTATTTCAATAAGACAAAACAAAGATATTATACTAAATACAATAGCATATCTTTCAGATAGAGAAGATACTATTAGAATAAGGAAAGACACAGGGCTAGTAACATTTGATGCTATAACTGAACAGGAAAATAGAATTGTACTTTGGATAATATTCGCAATTCCTGTAGTTATAATTCTTGCAGGTATAGTGGTTGCTATAGTAAGAAAAAGAAAAAAGTAAAAATTCCTTTACAAAGAAATATATTTATTATAGAATATTAAAAAGAAATTATAAAATTCTGTTCTTGTGTGCTATTGAAGCAAAGCGAGAAAGGAACGAGTTAATGAAGAAAAAAATAGTATTGATAATAGGTATAATTCTAGCAATTGCAGTTATTACAGTTATTTCCTTGTATATAGCAAATGAAGATGTACGAGATTGGATGGATGAATACATATTTAGAAAAAATATAGTAAATGAAAATTTGCCAACAATTTCAATTGAAAATGAAAATGCAAGTATATATGCTTATGATAACCATATAGTAGTATTACAGAACAATGAGCTTACAATATACAATTCCTATGGTAAAGAAGAAACAACTATAAATGTACAAGTAAATAATCCAATATTTGAGTCATGTGGAAGATACTTGCTTTTAGCTGATAAAGGAAGTCAAAATGTTTATTTAATATATAATACCAGCCTTAGGTGGCAAAAAACCATGGAAGGTAATGTATCATATATAACTGTAAACAAAAATGGTGCAGTAGGGGTAGTTTTAACTGGAACAACCTATAAATCAGTAATTGTAATGTATGGATTAACAGGAGATGAAGAGTTTAAAACATACTTGTCATCTACTGTTGCAACAGGTTTAGCAATATCTGATAATAACAATTATTTAAGTTTTGCAGAAGCCAATACTTCTGGAACAGTTATATCATCAACTGTAAAAACAATATCGGTAGAAAAAGCTAAAAGTACACCTTCAGAAGCCATTATATATACTTATAATCCAGAAAATAATAGCTTAATAATTAATATAGAGTACAATGGAAATGAATTAATATGTCAATATGATAATTCAGTATATAAATTAATAGACGGGAATTCACAAAAAATAACAGATGTAGATGACAAAACTTTATTTTTGGATATTAAAATGGGAGACTACATTAGCAAAATACAAGAAAATCAATCAGGCATATTAAGTAGTGAATATGAAGTAAAAGTAATAAATGAAAAGAATTCTAGTGAAAGCACATACCTTTTAGAGCAAATGCCTAGTGGACTTTACTGTAGTGAAAATGTTTTAGCTGTAGATATGGGAAACGAAATAGTGTTTTTAAACCATAGTGCATGGCTTTTAAAACATTTTACATCAAGGCAAAATTATAAGAACATTGTTGTGGGAGACAGCGTGGCAGGAATAATATACAGAGATAGAGTAGAAATAATTAGTTTATAATTTATGTATGCAATTACAAAATTATAAAATAAAAGGAGGAAAATAAAATGGCGGTGGATTTAATTATTATAATAATAATGGTATCATCAATATTTGTGGGACTAAAAAAGGGGCTAATATCTTGTATTATAGATATAGCAGCAATTGTGGTAGCCCTAATACTTGCAATAATACTTTGTAGACCAATAACAAATGCAGTTATTGAAAACACAAATTTTGATGAAAATTTATCTCAAACAATTTCACAAAACATACCATTAAGCGATACAGACTTTAAAGTAGATGAAAACTCAAATTTACCAAAAGGAATAGTAGACTATATCAATGGTATAACAGAAAATGTAAACACATCAAAAGAAGAAGCTTTTAATGCAATAGGAAAAGAACTTGCAGGTGGAATAATTACAGTCATTGTATTTATAGCAATATTCATTATAGTAAGAATTATTTTAGCAATAATTAAAGTTGTAGCAAAAATAATAGACAAAATACCATTATTAAGTCAAGTAAACAAAGTTGGAGGAGCTGTTTTAGGTGCAATAGAAGGTGCAATAATAATCTATGCAATATTTGCAGTTATATCAATGATTGCACCAGTAATATCAAACACAGGATTATTAGAATTAATATATAACTCAAATATAGGTTCAATAATGTATAATAATAATTTTGTATTGAATTCAATATATAAGAGCTAAAAGCTCCAGAACATATATTGGTTCTTTAAAATAGTACATACATTAAACGCTAAATTGTTTTAGAATATATATGTAATATTGATAAATAAAATATTGGTAAGAAGGAGTAATTAGAAGTATGAAAATAGTAGAACCATGGATTGAAGTAGAAAAAATAGATGGGATTAAAATAATGAAAAGAATAGAAAGAGCTTGCAGAACATGTTATCGTTCAGAAGGAAGTATAACAGAAGATAGTTATAAAAATTTATTAAAAAACTGCATAAATAGAGGACACGAATCAGTATTAGAACACGAAAAAGTTACAATAAGAATGTATTGTGACATAGGAGTTTACAAAGACCTAACAAGACATAGATTCGGAAGCTTTTCAATAGAGTCAACAAGATATTGTAGCTATGATAAAGACAAATATGGAAATGAGGTAAAATGCATAAATCCAGCTTATATTGAAGATGAAAAAATATATGCTGAATGGAAAAAAGCTATGGAAGACATGGAAAAACATTATTTAGAAATGAAGAAACTAAATGCGTCAACAGATATGTGCAGACTAGTTTTACCACATAGCACAGCAGCAGAAGTAACAATGACAGCAGATATAAGAGAATGGAAACACATATTAGAATTAAGAACTTCAAATCATGCACATCCTGCTATAAGACAACTTCTAATACCACTTTTAAAATATTTCCAAAAAGAAATGCCTGAAATATTTGGAAACGTGGAGTATGATAAAGACTTTAAAGAAGAATGGTATGCAGAACTAAGATTTGCACCGGAAGTATAAAAGATTTTACGTTGGGGACGGACCAAAACGTAAAATCTTTTACGAAAAGGACCGTCCCCAACGTAAAAAAATTTGCAAAACATCTTAATAAAATATTAAGATGTCAGACTGTTGACAAAGTATATAAAAATATTTTGCTCAACAGTCTTTTCTTTTTTAAAAAAATGATGTAGAATAACT
>CALXWM010000043.1 GCA_944392425.1 uncultured Clostridia bacterium | reverse complement strand
TTTTTATAAATCCTTATTTTTCAAGGGTTCTAAGCATTTTTACCACAACAGTTTTTGTATTTCTTCCCACTTCCACAAGGGCATGGGTCATTTCTTCCAATTTTTGGAGTATCATTTACTATTGTCTTATTTATTCCACCTTCTTTTGGAGAAAGTTTACCATCAACAAGTTCAATAGCTGTTTTATCTTGTAATGAAACATCTGTAATTTTAGCTGTTTCTTTTCTTGATACACCTTCATCTCTCTTAGTTGCGTGCATTAATAGTTTAACAACATCGAATTTAATATCTTGAACCATTTCATCAAACATATCAAATCCTTCCATTCTGTATACAACAACTGGATCTTTTTGACCATATGCACGAAGACCTATACCATTTTTAAGTTCGTCCATATTATCAATATGTTCCATCCATTTTTGGTCAACTATTTTTAGCATTACAACTCTTTCAAGTTCTCTAAATGTTTCACCAAATTTTTCAGATTTATCTTCATATATGCTATGAGCTTTTTCTTTGATTTCTGAAATAACATCTTCTGCTGTAACTTTGTCTTTCTTTAATGAATCTAATTCTGTTATTCCATATTCTGTTTCAACTTCTTGAAGAACACCTTCTTCATCATTGCTGTTCTCATTTATATACATTGGAACTAGGCAATCAGCAACTGAGTCTATCATATTAAGTATATTGTCTTTTAAGTTTTCGCCATCAAGAACTTCTCTTCTTTGTTTGTATATGATTTCTCTTTGTTTATTCATAACATCATCATATTGAAGAACGTTCTTTCTGATACTAAAGTTTCTACCTTCAACTTTCTTTTGAGCATTTTCAACAGCCTTAGATATAACTCTTGACTCTATTGGCATATCTTCTGATGCGCCTAATGTATTATATACTTTTGTAATGGCATTTCCACCGAAGATTTTCATTAAATCATCATCAAGTCCAATATAGAATCTTGATTCTCCAGGGTCTCCTTGACGTCCTGAACGTCCTCTTAACTGGTTATCAATACGTCTTGACTCATGTCTTTCTGTACCAATTATTTTTAAACCACCAGCTTCGACAACTTTTTTCTTTTCTTCTTCTATGCCTTTTTCATATTTATCTACTAATTCTCTATATAGTTTTCTTCTAGCTATTATATCTTCATTGTCTGTTTCATTAAATGCTGCTGCTTCTTCAATTTCTTCTGAAGAATATTTCTTTCTCATTTCTTGCTTAGCTAAATATTCACTATTACCACCAAGCATAATATCTGTACCACGTCCAGCCATGTTAGTAGCAATTGTAACTGCTTTATATTTACCAGCTTGAGCAATTATTTCAGCTTCTTTTTCATGATATTTTGCGTTTAATACTTGGTGTGGGATTCTTTCTTTATTAAGCATTTTGCTAAGTTTTTCAGATTTTTCAATTGATACTGTGCCAACTAGAACTGGTTGTCCTTTTTCATAGCTTGCTTTTATGTCTCTTATAACTGCTCTAAATTTAGCATCTTCATTTTTGTAAATTATATCTGGATTGTCTTTTCTAATCATTGGTTTGTTTGTTGGTATTTCTATAACATCTAATTTGTATATTTCTTGGAATTCTTCTTCCTCTGTCATAGCAGTACCAGTCATACCAGATAATTTATCATACATTCTAAAATAGTTTTGGAATGTAATATTTGCTAAAGTTTTTGATTCATCTGCAACTTTTACGTGTTCTTTTGCTTCAATTGCTTGATGTAAACCATTGTTGTATCTTCTACCATACATTATACGTCCAGTAAATTCATCAACTATTAATACTTGTCCTTCTTTAACTATGTAATCTACATCTTTTTTCATTATTCCATGAGCTCTTAAAGCTTGGTTTACAGCATGAACTAATTCTGAGTTTTCTATATCATTGTAATTTTCTAATCCAAATTCTCTTTCAGCTTTTTCAATACCTTTTTGTGTTAATGATGCAGATTTTGCCTTTAAGTCTACAATGTAATCATATTTTTCATTGTCTTCTGCTTGTGCTTCATCCTTAACATCTTCTTCTATAATTGTTTTAGATTCAAGTTTTGATACAAATCTATCTGCTTTTTTGTATATGTCAGAAGCTTGGTTTGCTCTACCTGAAATTATAAGAGGAGTTCTAGCTTCATCAATTAAAATACTATCAATTTCATCGACTATTGCATAGTTTAGTTTACGTTGAACTAATTGATTTGCATATACAACCATGTTATCTCTTAAGTAATCAAATCCAAATTCATTATTTGTTCCATAAGTAATATCACAATTGTATGCATGTTGTTTTTCATTTGGCTTCATTCCACTAATTACTAAGCCAACAGATAGTCCTAAGAAATTATATAGTTTTCCCATCCATTCACTATCTCTTTTAGCTAAGTAATCGTTTACTGTAATAACATGAACGCCTTCACCTGTTAAAGCATTTAAGTATGCTGGAAGTGTAGCAACTAATGTTTTACCTTCACCAGTTTTCATTTCTGCTATTCTACCTTGGTGCAATATAATACCACCAATTAACTGAACATCGAAATGTCTCATGCCTAAAACTCTTTTTGAAGCTTCTCTAACAACTGCGAATGCTTCTGGAAGTATATCATCTAGAGTTTTTCCATCTTTTAATTCTTTTTTGAAATAATCTGTCTTTTTTCTTAGTTCTTCATCAGAAAGTTTTTCCATTTCTGGTTCTAAGCCATTTATTTTGTTTACTAATGGCATTACTCTTTTTACTTCTTTTTCACTGTATGATTTAAATAATTTCATAATATTCCTCTTTTCTCGTAAGTAATCATTTTAATACTAGTATAATATATCACGTAATTATTATTTTTGCAATAATTTGTAGGGAATTTTTTAAATTGGGGACGGTCCTTTTTGGAAAATTTTCCGTTTTAGGTCCGTCCCAAATTTTAAAAAATTTTATACTATAGTTTCAATATTAACTACACTTCCATCTTCTATCAAAATTTTGATGACTCCCGGTGAATTCACTCTTATACAATTCTCTTTATAATATAAATAAGCTCCACTAAGTTTGCACCAATTCATTAAGAAAAATTTTATTGCTGCCCCGTGACTAACTATTGCTACTTTCTTGCCTACATTTTCCTGTGCTATTCTTCTTATGGAATCATCCATCCTCACTTTTACTTCTTCCATACTCTCGCCATTTGTGCATTTTAACTTGGGATTAAGCATTTGTTCTATTGTATATGGACGGTCTAACTCTTCTTCTAATGCATTCAATTCCGCTAAGTCTCCGCAATTTTCTTTCATTTAAAGAACTATCTATATTTATTTTTAGAGAATTCTTTTCAGCAATATATTTTGCTGTTTCAATAGCTCTTACATATGAACTACTCCAAATTTCTGAAATTTCTTCTAATTCTTTATTTTTGCTTAAGTTCTTAGCTTCCGCTTCTCCTTCAACTGACAATATTATTTTCTCATTTTGCTCTTGATGGCTTTCATTAGTTAATATTGTTCCATAATCTTTTAATTGTTTAGAATGTCTAATTAAATATATTGTTGTAGTCATTTTGTTGTACCTCCTTTATCTATTTTCGCTCTTTCTAGCAATTTCGAAACATATTCGCTTTTAATTCTTTTATACTCATTCCTTTTTATCTCATCTTTACTAATCTCCCTCTTGAAATTTGAATACTTTTGTGCTTTATCTTCATTTTTTAATAAATATTCTTTTATAAGTGTGAACTCTTTGTTTCTATTTGTATTAATAATTAATAAATGAATATGTACATCTCCTTCTTTTGTTTCTTGGAATGTAGAAAGCAAAGAATTATTTTTTCAAAGTCTTGTTTAACTATTTCAACCATCATATCACCTATAAAAAATTATAATATAAAGGTGTTATATATATCAAGTAGAATTTTACTAATTTTCATCACTATATTTACATATCTTGACAATTGTATTATAATAAAAATACAGTTTAATCTGTTTTTATATATAAACACATTTGAATATAGGCATTGCACTAAAAATTGAAGGAGGAAATCTAAAATGTTAGAGGTGCTAGAGGCTTTGTTATTGCTGATTATGGCTGTTATTCCGTTTATCAGCATGGTGTTCACCATGTTTTCGGCAATGATGTTAAAGCATTCTCCATTCAAAATATTTGCATCAATTGCATCAGTTGCTGTCCCGGCTCTTGCCAACGGAGCACTTGCAATTAGCCTAGTTATTGTTTTATTTAATCAATTTGGAAGTGTTAGTTTCGTGCTAGCATTGACTATCAGTACTTGCATCGTAACAATATCCTATTTGTCCGCTCAGAGGATAATTTCTCCTCTGGCTAACTTACTGGAGGCTGGACGCGTGTCCACTGATAAAGACAAATAACTTCCGCTATAACTCCAATGTCTACATTCGTAAAAATGTGTGGAGAACCGCCTTCTCGAAAGAGTCGGCGGCTCTCTTTTTAGTTTTTTACTTAACACAAAAAGCAGCATATAAAGGAATTGATTTTATATTATTTTCAAAGCCAAAATTTCTTGTAGAAAATCTGATTGCATATTTAGGTTTAAATTTATTAATATAAATATTTAAGCTAACAGACTTTACATTATTGCCACTTTTTGCAGGTATGTTTTTCAAAAAGTTGCCACTTTTTGCGGGTATAAATTTAATTTTTCATTTTGGGACGGTCCTAAAATAAAAATTTTCAAAAAAGGACCGTCCCCAACTAAAAAAACAGAAAAACTAAAAAATAAAGAGTCAAAAAATATGTAATAAAGGACAATCGTTTCATCATACACTCTAGTAAAACAAAGTTATATTGCATTTATCTTTAGCCATGCACAAGCTAAGCAAATGCAATCCATAAGGAGTGAAATGTATGTTTATTTGTAATTTTAAAATAAATGGTAAAAAGATTTGGAAAGTATGTTTAATTATATTAACTATATTAATCATTGCTTTACTCATATTTGCTATTTTTAAAATGGTTTCCGCTTCTAAAAGTAATTTAGCAGAGTCAAGTGATGTTATCGAAATATCTACTGATGAGTATACAAACTTTTTGAAAGCTTCACATGAAAGCATTAACAATTATGTTGGAAAAACGTATAAATTAACTGGATATGTATATAGGTTACCTGATTTCTCTAGCACACAATTTGTCATTGCTAGAACTATGATTATTGATAATAACCAAGGTGCTGTGATTGTTGGTATGCTTTCTGAATGTAACACAGCTCAAAATTTCGATTCTGGCTGTTGGATAGAAGCTACTGGCACAATAAAAAAAGGAAACTATAATGGTGAAATTCCTATTTTAGAAATTTCTAATATAAAAACCATTAAAGCTCCTGAAGATGAATTTGTATATATGCCAGTAGACTAATAACGATTTGCACAAATTTATATTTTAGAATATATATTTGTGTTTTTGATAAAAGATTTTATGTTGTGTATATTTAAGACTGCCTATCAAATATAGCTTTCATCACACCTTTATCAAGTATGCCTGCAAAAATATTTTTGAAGATTATAAGTAATATTGGACCTAATATAAGTCCCCATACATTCCATATTTTATATCCTGTGTACATTGCAATTAATGTAAAAGCTGGGTGTATGCCTATATGTTTGCTAACTAATTTTGGCTCTAAAAATTGCCTTACAACACTCATTATTACCCACAAGCCAAGTATGGCAACGCCTAGCACAATGTCTCCATTTAAAGCACTTATTATAGCCCAGGGTATCATTGCTGTTCCTGAACCTAGTATAGGAAGAGCATCTATAAATCCTATTCCTAGTGCTGCAAGAAGCGGAAATTCAACATTTAACCCAACTAATTGAAATACCGTAAGTCCAATTAATGAAATTACAAATGATACGAATATAAGTGTGGCTTCCGCTCTTAAATATTGTCCTAAAGCTTTTGCTATTTCTCTCAAATGTTTAGTTAGTTTTTTCATCCAAAGTTCTGGCAAATGGTGCTCTAATTGGTCTATCATATATATCTTATCTGTGCATAAGAAATACAATGCCATTGCTGAAAAAAATATTGATAAAACTAAATTTGGAATTTCCATTATCCAATTAGTTATTCCTGTAAGTATGTTTGTAATTCCTGAGGTGATTGATTTTACCACATTGCTTTCTACTTGTTCTATGCTTGCCCTTAGCTCTTCCGGAACTTTATCAAGTATATTTATATTTTGTGTGAAACTATTTATCATTTCTTTTGCATTGTTATAATACATTTCTGAGTCTTCTAGCAAATTGTTGGCTTCTGAAAATAATGTCACTATTCCCCATGCTAAAAGTCCGGGCTATTATAAGTAATGCTATAACCATGACAAAAATGCTACTAAATCGTCTTGTCCATTTACATTTTTTCATAAGAAAACGAATTAGTGGCTCCAACAATAAAGCCAAAACAAAGGATACTAAAAATGGCATATAAAATACTGATAATTTGAAACAAATGAGTATAATCACTACTGTTAAAGCTAATAAAAATAAACGCTTTAATACTTTACTCCAATAATTTATATCAGACACCATTTTCAAAATCTTCTCCTCTGTTTTAGCTAATATTATTATATGAAGATTTATAAATTTTATTCAATAAATGTTTAAGCTTATTTATATACTACTTTTTTAAAATATTATAATTCACAAGTATGTCCCGTGCTTTTTTCTTAAACTTAACAAAGCGGAGCTTCAAAAGAAGCTCCGCTTGCTTTGTAGTATTGCTTGGTATCATTACATTTCTGATACCATAAATGAGGTTTATAGAATTCGTGAAGCGATTTTTGCCAATTCACTTCTAACAGATTCATCATCTGTTAAAGTTATCTGCCAACATCTCGGTTCACCTTTGAAACGTTCCGATGCATAGCTTAGACCATTTTCCCTCTCGGAAAGTTCTGGTCTATCTATTTGCTCCGGATCCCCAATAATAACAAGCTTGGTTCCTGTACCAACACGCGTTATTATTGTTTTAATTTCAGTGGCAGTAAGGTTTTGCGCTTCATCTATAATGATGAAGGTATCACAAATGGACCTTCCTCTGATATACCCTATTGCTTCAGCTCTGATTGCTCCAGAGGCGAAAACATAGGATCCGTCTTCTTGAGAAGGTTTTTCGGGACATATCTTATTACCTCTTTTATTTCGAGGATATTCAATGTCCTGACCAATCTCATCTTTTTTCGGATTGATAAGATTTCCAAGATTGTCCTTTATTCCTCTAAGATATGGGTAAATCTTTTCGAGTTCGTTTCCCGGAAGAAATCCAAGCTTTTCTCCAGTTTCAGTAGGACTACGAGAGATTAAGATTTTACCAGGAAAAAGTCCTTCTTCTACCACCTTTTGTAATCCAACTGCCAAAGACAAAAATGTCTTTGCGGTACCTGCCGGTCCTTTGAAAATGACTAACGTTGCCCTCTTCTCATCCATAGTAAGTGCTTCAATCATAAATTTTTGAGCATTGTTTTTAGCAGTAATACCATACGGATGAGTTTTTTCAAAAGTGAGAGGAACAATGTAGCCATTCTCAATCCTACCATTAGCTTTCTTGTACCCCCCCTCAATTTCTACGAACATATTTTCGTATAATTCAGGAGGGTCTTCCTTAGGAATAACAAGAGAAATGGCAATTTTTCCTTGACTACAAAACAGTTTATAGTTTTCTTCTGAAACTTTAAGCTTGATACGTCCTGTGTACTGTTCTGAAAGCTCTGGAAGAAGCTCATCCTTAAAGCTTTGGGCTTCTATTCCACACATTTCAGCTTTCATGCGCAAAGGTACACTTTTGCTAATCAAAATAACCGGCTCAGACTCTCTGCCATTTATTTGGGTATTATTGTTGATTTCATTTTTAATGGCTATACAAGTCTGTAGAATTCGTCTATCAAGCCTGTCAAGAGTAGTGGCTTCTACATCTTTAGGAAGTTCTATATCTGTATGATTTGTAGAAATATAGATAGTACTTCCATTTGTTTGTTTCACACCTTTTCTTAGTTTTTTAAAATCTAAACTCCAAAGATACTCTAGATTTTCCCGTGCAATCCTGCCCCTTTCTGTATTTTCCTTTGCATATCTTGTCTGCATCTCATCCACAACAGCCATTGGAATGTGAATATCGTTATCACTTCCAAAGTTTAGCGTCACATTCCTTTTGGACACCATAGTTCTAGTGCTTAAGATGAAATGTTTTTTCATGAGTATTCACCTCATTTTTTAGATTTACAAAGCATTTTTACGTGTACACACGTAAAAAATGTTTTATATATTTATATTATACTCGGTTTCGACAATATATGCAATCATTTTTGCAATTTAATTATAATTTATCTCTTATAAATATCCTTTTGTGTATACTCTTCCGGTTTTAATCCCAACTTATCCTTTGAATACACTGTAAGAACTAATGTTAATATTAATATAAAAATTCCCATTACTATCATAGCAATATCTATATTGTATATGCCAACAATAGCAGAACCTAAAAGTGTAATAATAGTTCTAAAAATATTATCGCAAATTGATTTTGATGAATATATAGCCGGCAAAATTTTTGTACTAGCAAAATTATTAACATATTTTTTAGCTAAAATCTGGTCAATTGCATTTGCAGCTCCCATAATTAAAAGTATAACAACTATAATTACTAGCTTTGTATAGAATGGAAGTTGTGACATAGCTATAATACCAGCCAAAATAAATCCAATTGCAAATGTTAATAAAATATTGGTTAAAGACTTATTTTTAAATTTCTTGTTAAAGTCTAATGCTGTATTTGAAAATAATCCTCTAGTTAACTCAAACATAGCAAAGATGAAACCTACTTGAACAGATGTTGCTCCTATATCTTGTAACAAGGTTAATTGATAAGAATCTAAAAGTACAATTATACCCCAAACAGCTCCTGTCATAATAAGCAATGCTCTTAGACGTTTTGATTTTGTTATAAATTTATATCCTTTTTTCAAATCTTTGATATAATCTTTAAAGCTTTCTTTGCTTTCAACCTCTTGTATATCATTAAAATTAAAAGATATAGCAGTTGCTGCTATTACGCATATTAAACACATAAATATTGGAATATATGGATTTATATTATATAAAAATCCTGATATAACTGTTGATATTGCTGAAAAAATACAATACCTTGAAAATCCCTTTTTATCTAACCTCGAAAAAATTTCATTTCTTTGATAAGTTGGTGCTTGTGGAATTGATGTGCTTAACAAGTTTGGCTCAGACACAAATTTTAAAGCAAATGCCACTCCACTTATAAATTGTGATAAAGCAAGTCCTGCAAATCCATCAAATGTAATCATTAAAATTGCCCAAATTATATTAAATATATTTCCTGCTATTGCTGTATTTTTATATCCTATTTTTGACGCAAGCAAAGTAGCTGGAACTTGCATTACTATCATGGATAAGGCATACACCGTAGCAGCTAGTAATATTTGAGATTCAGTAATTCCTTTTACATCTAATAAAAACATTACTCTTATGCCATAAAAAAATAGTAAATCATAACCAAGCATCAAATATTTTGGATATAATTTTAAATTGTGTTTTCTCGCTTTTACTTCTTCTGTTACTGCCATTTCTTTACTCCTCTTTTGTCTATTTTTTACAATATTATTATATTTTATTCATCCTTACTTTATTAAGGTTTTCTGTATAGTTAAATATGGTGAATTTAAAGTCTTTTTTATAGGTAGTATTCTATCATCTGCTAAATTAAAAGTCAATAAAATGTGTTTTTTCGTTGTCAAGCATTCAAAAAAATGGCATGGAGGCTATCTCTATGCCATTTTGTCTATTTAATTTACATATTCATCTTCTGGATAAGGTGTAGCAAAATAATTAGTAAAAGGATAATCCATTCGATTCATATTTGCACTTACTTGCCTATCCATACTTTGCATCGGCGAACTTTGTATTTGCAAATTTTGCATAGTAGTTCTTTGCATTACAGGACTTTGGTTCATCATAGGATTTTGGTTTATTACAGGAGTATAACTATTATTCATTCCTATATTTTGATTAACAGGTACGCTAAAATTATTATTCACCACTGAACTTCTTCTTGTATTTCTTCTGTGTTCAAGAAGCCTTCTTATTATTAAAATCTTAATTAAATCTCTTAGTGTAGGATTTCCTATTCTTCTTGAATTTTGCATTGTGTT
>CALXWM010000042.1 GCA_944392425.1 uncultured Clostridia bacterium | reverse complement strand
CTTACATTAAGTATTAATTTATTACTAATTTCTAGTTATTTTTTATTAAATAGAATTTACTTTTTCAATTAACTCATTTGTGAATTTTCCTGAAAAATTTTCCACCCCTCTTGACAAAATCGACTTATGGTATTAATATATTTAAGTGAATTTTACTTAAGAAGGAGGGATAAGTCATGGACAGCGAAGAAGTACTACTAACACAAGAAGGCTATGATAAGTTAGAGCAAGAACTAGAGTATCTTAAAACAACTGAGAGAACTGAAATTGCTGGTAGAATAAAAGTTGCCCTAGGTTATGGAGATTTATCTGAAAACTCTGAATACGATGAGGCAAAAAATGCACAAGAAATGAATGAAAACAAAATAGCAGAGCTAGAAAATAAATTGAGACACGCTAAAATTATAGATTCTTCAGAAATAGATACAAAAACAGTTCAAGTAGGAAATACAGTCGAAGTATTAGATATGGACTTTGATGAAAATGTAACATATACAATAGTTGGTTCAACAGAAGTAGACTTGGCACAAAACAAAATATCTAACGAGTCACCAATTGGTTCAGCATTACTTGGCGCTAAAAAGGGTCAAATAGTTGAAGCACAAGTTCCAGCTGGTGTAGCAAAATTCAAAGTGCTTTCAATTAAAAAATAAGAGTTAAACAACTAGGTGCTTAATAAGTGCATATTTTTTTAAACCTAATTGCCCAAGCAATATGTCTATTTTTCATTCTCAAGCTGGAGCGAATAGCGACCCGCGCCGAGAATGTGAAAATAGATATATTGGTGGGCTTTTATTTTTTTGGAACATTTCAGTTTTTTCCCCGTAAATATTGACTTTTAGCCCATAAAATAATATTATATATATATAAATTATTTAAGGAAAGGTTTGATTATGGAAGCTCTTATGACTACAACCAGTTTTGGTGGCGAACTTTTAAGTTTCAAACTAGACGGTATAGAGAAAATTCACCAAGGAGAAGATGTGAGAGATGATAATGGCAAAGTGTATTGGAAAAGACACGCACCAGTATTATTTCCTATTGTAGGTAAGCTAAAGAGAAATCAAACAATAATAAATGGAAGAACTTTTGAAATTCCTCAACATGGATTTGCAAGAGATATGGAATTTGAGCCAGTAACAAAATTGGATAATTTCCATTCTTATGTATTAAAAAGCAATAAATATACTTTAGCAAGATATCCTTTTGACTTTGAGTTAACAAATACATACAGACAAGAAGGAAACAAGCTAATATTTATATACAAAGTAATAAATACAGGTGTTACAAATATGCCTTTTGGAATAGGTGGACATCCTGCTTTTAAAATTGACCCAGATGACTTAAAAAGAGGCAACTATTACTTAGAATTTAAAGAAGATGAAGATAGAGCACATTTTTTGTATTTAGTAGATGGACTAGTTGGAACAGAATATGCAAAAAATAAATTAATAAATAATAGAATAATACTTTTAGATGATCACACTTTTGACAATGATGCATTAATCATTAAAGGTATACAAAATAAAACTATAAGCTTAAAAAATAGTAGAACAAGAAAAACTATATTAACAATGGATTTTGAAGGATGGCCATTTTTAGGAATATGGTCAAAACCAGGGGCTCCATTCATATGTTTAGAACCATGGCAATCAACTGCAGATAGAATTCATAGCTCTAATGTGTTTGTGCAAAAGCCAGATATGATAGTTTTAGCACCGGGACAAGAATTTGAAGCTAAATTCTCAGTAGAGTTTTTTAGTTAATGTTGTAATTTACAATTATTATTAAAATACAAGTTTCAATATACATTCTTCCGCATTTACTTCACGGTTTCGCTTTCGCGAAAACGTTCGCACGCTCCGACTGCGCTTCTAAGATAAAGACATAAAGTTATCGCTACTTTCTTTCGCTCCACTGCGCTAAAAGCTACAGAATATATATTGAAACTCAAATATAATATAGATTAAAAAAGGAAGCAAATATGATTAAAATAATTTTACTTATAATTATAGCAATTGGTGTAACTGCAATATTTGATGCAAGAAGAATTGCAGAAAAATATTTTAGTTCATCAGATATAAATAAACAAGTACTACTGCTTAAAGCGGTGGGCTTTCTCGTCTCTGCGATTTGTGCAATAATATTTAGTTTTATATAGAGAGGTGTTTATTTATGAAAAAAATAGAAGGAAAATATAATCCAAAGGATTTTGAAGAGAAAATATATAAAAATTGGGAAGAAAACAAATATTTTAAACCAAGTATGGATAAAACAAAGCCATCATTTTCAATTGTTATGCCACCACCAAATGTTACTGGTAAATTGCACATGGGACATGCTCTAGATTATACAATTCAAGATGTAATTATAAGAGCAAAAAGAATGCAAGGATATAACACTTTATGGCTTCCAGGTAGTGACCATGCATCTATTGCAACAGAAGCAAAAGTTGTTCAGAAGTTAAAAAGCGAAGGTCATACCAAAGAAGAACTAGGTAGAGAAAAGTTCTTAGATGAAGCATGGGATTGGACTAAAAAATATGGTGGAGAAATCGAAAACCAACAAAAAAGACTAGGATGTTCATGTGACTGGGATAGAAAAAGATTTACACTAGATGATGGACTTTCAGACGCAGTTTTAGAAGAGTTTTGCAATCTATATAATGATGGACTAATTTATAGAGGCAAAAAGATGATAAACTGGTGTCCATATTGTCATTCATCAATATCAGATATAGAAGTTGAATATAGTGAAGAAAAATCTCATTTATGGCATATTAGATATCAAATAAAAGGAACAAATGACTATGTAGAAGTGGCTACTACAAGACCTGAAACAATGCTTGGAGATACAGCAGTTGCAGTAAATCCAAAAGATGAGCGATATACAAATATAATAGGAAAAACTTGTATAGTTCCAATAGTAAACAGAGAAATTCCTATAATTGCAGATGAATTTGTAGATATGGACTTCGGCACAGGTAATGTAAAGGTGACACCTTCGCACGATCCTAATGACTACCAAGCAGGACTTAAACACAATTTAGAGTTTATAGAAGTATTTAATGAATCAAATATAATGAATGATATAGTTCCAGAATATAAAGGACTAACTTCAGAAGAAGCTAGACCTTTAATTGTAGAAAAGCTAAAAGAACTAGGAGCTTTAGTAAGTATAGAAGAATATACTCACAACGTTGGAAAATGTTATAGATGCCATAACACAGTTGAGCCAAGAATATCAGAACAATGGTTTGTTGCAATGAAGAAATTAGCAGAGCCTGCAATAGAAGCTGTTAGAAATGGCGACATCAAATTTGTACCAAAAAAATATGAAAAAACATATTTCAATTGGCTAGAAAATATACAAGACTGGTGTATTTCAAGACAATTATGGTGGGGTCATAGAATACCAGCATATTACTGCGATGAATGTAATCATATTACAGTTGCAAAAGAAAATCCACAAAAATGTGAAAAATGTGGAAGTACACATATTCATCAAGATGAAGATACACTAGACACTTGGTTTAGTTCAGCACTTTGGCCATTCTCAACAATGGGCTGGCCAAACAAAGATGCAGAAGATTATAAAACATTTTATCCAACAAATTGCTTAGTTACAGCTTATGATATAATATTCTTCTGGGTTGCAAGAATGGTATTTTCAGGATTATATGCTACTGGTAAAAAGCCATTTAGTGATATAGTAATGCATGGACTAGTTAGAGATAGCCAAGGCAGAAAAATGTCAAAGAGTTTAGGAAATGGCATAGACCCATTAGAAGTAATGGACAAATATGGTACAGATAGTTTAAGATTTTCTGTATTATCAGGTACAACAATGGGGAATGACATAAAATATATGCCAGAAAAACTTGACCAAGCATCAAATTTTGCTAATAAAATGTGGAATGCTGCTAAATTTATAACAATGAATTCAGCAGAAGATGAAGATATAATCGAGTTTAGCAAAAATGTAAAAGGACTAAAACCAGAAGACAAATGGATAATTGCTAAATTAAACAAAGTAATAAATGAAGTTACAGAAAATATTAAAAACTACGATTTAGGAATAGCACTAGATAACATTTATACATTTATATGGGATGAATTCTGCGACTGGTATATAGAAATGAGCAAAACTAGACTAAATTCTGATGAAAAAGTTGTGGTTTCATATGTACTAGACTATGTATTTAGAAATTCATTAAAACTATTACACCCATTTATGCCATTTATTACTGAGAAGCTTTATACACACTTAGTAAACTATGATAACAAAGATATAATAATTTCTGATTGGCCAACTGCTTTAAAAGAAAATTACGAAGAAGATATGGCATATATTGAAGAAATAAAAAATATAATTGTACAAATTAGAAATGTAAGAACAAATATGAATATTCACCCATCTAAAAAAGTACAATTAATAGCTGTAACAGAAAATAAGAGCATAGCAGAAAAAATTGAACAAGATGAAGAATTTATCAAAAAATTGGGCTTTGGTAGTAAATTAACTGTACAAAATAATGAAGATGAAATTGAGGCTAATGCAATATGTGTATCTACTGGCAGTTTAAAAATGTTTATGCCATTTAGTGAGCTTGTAGATATTGAAGAAGAAATTAAAAGATTAAAAGCTGAAATAGCTAGATTAGAAAGCGAAGTAGAAAGAAGCAATAAAATACTTTCAAACCAAGGCTTTATAGCAAAAGCTCCAAAAGCTAAAGTTGATGAAGAGAAAGCTAAGTTAGAAAAATATAATAAAATGTTAGAAGAAACAAAAGCAAGATTAGATAATATAAAAGCATAAAAAATATTTCAATTGTGCAATGATTTACATAATTTAAAGTGCAAATAAATTGCACAATTGAATTTGCAAAAAATTAAAGAGTAAATAAATTCCACAATTGAAAATTGTTCAAATAATAAAAGAGGTGAGAAAATGAAAATCACAAATTCAATGACAGGCAAAAAAGAAGAATTTGCACCTATAAATAAAGACGAGGTAAAAATGTATGCTTGTGGTGTAACAGTTTACGACTTAAGTCATATAGGCCATGCAAGGCAAGCAATTGTATATGCCATGATGACAGATTACTTCAGATACAAAGGTTACAAAGTAACATATGTAAGAAATTATACAGACGTAGATGACAAAATCATAAAAAGGGCAAACGAGCTTGGAAAAAATGCTATTGAATTTTCAGGTGAACAAATTCTTGAAACTGAAAAAGATATGAAAGATTTGCACGTTACAGATGCAGATATAAAAACAAAAGCATCAGAGTATATTCCTCAAATTATAAAATTTGTAGAAATCCTTATAGAAAAAGGTGATGCATATGCTACAGAAAAAGGAGATGTTTATTATTCAGTAAAAACATTTAAAGAATATGGCAAGCTATCTCATAGAAAGGTAGACGAACTACGTAATGGCGTAAGAATAGAAGTAGAAGAAGGGAAAAAAGATCCAGTAGACTTTGCACTATGGAAATCAGCAAAACCAGGAGAAATATACTGGGAATCTCCTTGGGGTAAAGGTAGACCAGGTTGGCATATAGAATGTTCAGCAATGATTTTAAACACTCTTGGCGAAACAATAGATATTCATGGCGGTGGAAGAGATTTATTATTTCCACATCATGAAAATGAAATCGCTCAAAGTGAGGCTTTAACAGGCAAAAAACTAGCCAACTATTGGTCACACTGTGGACTTATAAAAATAAATGGTGAAAAAATGAGTAAATCTTTAGGAAACTCATTATCTATACGAGATGCATTAAAAATGTACAATTATGAAGTTATAAAATATGTTTTACTATCTAAACATTATGCAACAGATATGGATATACACGATAGTGACTATAAAATAGCAGAAGAGCATATGTATTATTTTTACAGTACAATTAAAAAAATGAATGAATTTATTATGGCAAATGCCGGAGATGCAAATGGAAAAACGTTAGATAATGAAACATTAAAAAATATAGTACCAAAATTCATTGAAGTAATGGACGATGACTTTAATTCAGCCCTAGCAATTTCAAATTTGCATATTATTTTTAGAGATATAAATAATATGATGAAAACTGCAAATAAAGGAAATGTACTAATAGTCGCAAACACATTGGCAAAAGCTTTAGAAGACATAAAAAGTGTTTACAAAATATTAGGCTTTTTTGAGCAAGATCCAGATGAATTTATTTCAGAAATGAAAGAAAAATATTTAAGCAAATTAAACATTACCATAAATGAAGTAGAAAACGAAATAACTAAAAGAGCTGAAGCTAAAAAGAATAAAGACTATGAAACAGCAGATGCTATTAGAGCAGAACTAGATAAAAAAGGTATTTTGCTAAATGATACAAAAAATGGAACCACTTGGGATATAAAAGAATTATATAGTTAATAAATTAAAAATTTTATAAATAAAAAATCGCATGTGATTTTTTAAGATATAGTATCATTAAAGAAAGTAAGGAAGGATTGATAAAATGAAGGGCGAAGCAAAAGAAAAAACTAAAGAAGAAAAAAGCAAAAATAAAAAAGATAAAGCAAAAATTAATAATTCAAGCAAGGAAGAAGTAGAAGAACTTTCAAACTCAAATAAAAATGATAGTAGTAAGCAAGGAAAAGATGGAAACAAGCTAAACAAAGTAATTTTAACTATACTACTTATATTAGTCATTTTTGTAGTAGCAATAGGAATAATATATGGCGGAAGAATAATAAACAAAGCAAAACTAGATCGAGAATTAGAAAACCTAGTAAATTCAGGAAATTCATCAGAAAAGTTAGAAAATACAACAACTGTTACATCTGGAGAATTTGCAGTTGTAGAAGAAACTGTGAAAGAATATTTTAAGGAGTATTCAAATTTAAGACAACAATTTATGGAAAGAGTAAATGATTCAAAATTACAGTCAATACTAACACCTGAAAATTATGAGCAAGATGGTCCAGAGTTTACGGAATCTATAAATTATATAAACACCGCAAAAAAGGAATTTAACAACATATCAGATGGCTTATTAAATCTTCTTTCTAGGGAAAATATTGAAGAAAGAATACAAGAAAAAAATATTGGAGATTACTATAAAGAATTATATAAAGAATATTTTATAGACAATAACGAATTATCAGCCACCTTCCAAGAAACATACCAAGACACTTTAGATGATAGAACATTAATGAATAATTTATATGATAACGAAATAGAAATACTTAGCTTTTTAACAGAAAATAAAGAGCATTGGGAAGTGCTAGATAATAAACTTACATTTGATAATCAAGAGTTAGCAAATACTTTTAATGAAATGAAAAATAATTTGTTTTCAAATTAAGATAAACTACAAATTAAATCACAAATTAATATAATCTACGAAAAATGTCGAAAACTTGTCAAAATTCGACAAAATCTCTTATGGAAAATAATACCAAAAAGAACTATAATATTAAAGTAAATATTATAGTTCTTTTTTTCTATGTAAAATAGGACAAGCAGATGATAAAGGTTTAAAGAACGTAACGGCAATAGCTTAAAAGGAACTATAAACCAAATTAGGAGGTAATAATGTGATAGTTGAATTTAACAAAAACAGTAAGCAATTAACATTTAAACTAACAGAAGATGTGGATCAACACACAGTAGAAAAAGTAAGGAGGAAAATGGATAATGAAATTAAAGGATATAGTCCAAGAAAAGTTGTATTTGATTTTAGTAACATCGCTTTTATGGATAGCGCTGGGATAGGAATGGTTTTAGGTAGATATAAACTAGCAAAAATGCTAAATGGAAATCTAGAAATCATAAATGTAAATAAATCAATGAAAAAAATATTTGATATGAGCGGAGTATCAAGAATAATAAATATTGTTGAGGAGGATAAGAATGAAGGGGTTATATGATAATGAAATGAAACTAGAATTTGTGAGCAAAACAAATAACGAAGCATTTGCAAGAATTGCAGTTGCTGCCTTTGTATCACAATTAGACCCTACAATAGATGAATTATCTGACATAAAAACAGCCGTATCAGAAGCTGTAACAAATAGCATAATTCATGGTTATGAAGATGAGGAAGGAATAGTAAAAATAACTGCAAAATTATTTGGAAACACTGTAGAAATTGAAGTGTCAGACAATGGCAAAGGAATAAGTAATGTAGAAGAAGCAAGAAAACCCCTATACACTTCTAAACCTAATATGGAAAGGTCAGGAATGGGCTTTACTATAATGGAAAGCTTTATGGACTATGTAAATGTTGAATCAGCAGTAGGTCTAGGAACAAAAGTAACTATGAAAAAGAAAATTATGAGTATGGAAGATGAGAAAGAAACATGCATTGAGGCATAAATACATATTTTCTTTAATATAATTAGGAGAAGGTTATGGATGAAACTCTAAAAAAACAAATACTTGAAGTGCAAGCAGGAAATAGAGAAGTATTAAATGACCTAATAAAACAAAACAATGGATTAATTTGGAGCATTGTAAAAAGATTTGAAGGAAGAGGATATGAACTAGAAGACTTATATCAAATAGGAGCAATAGGATTTATAAAATCTGTACAAAAATTTGATTTTTCATTTAATGTTGCGTTGTCAACCTATGCAGTAACTTTTATCATAGGTGAAATAAAAAGATTTTTAAGAGATGACGGTATGATAAAAGTATCAAGACAAACTAAATCAACATGCCAAAAAGCACTAAAAATAAAAGAAGATTATGAAAAGCAGGGCAAAAAAATAGGCATAGATGAAATCGCAAAATTACTTAAAGTCTCAAAAGATGAAGTAATAGCATCATTAGAATACAAAAATTGCCTAGAATCATTATATGAAAAAGAAGATGAAGATGGAATATGCTTAATAGATAAAATAAAAACAAATGAAAATGAAGAAGAAAAAACAATAAATAGATTAGCATTAAAGGAAGGTATAGAAAAATTAAAACCAAGAGAAAAAGAAATAATTTACTTAAGATATTTTAAAGGTCAAACTCAAAAAGATGTTGCAAAACTTGTTGGAATAAGTCAAGTTCAAGTTTGCAGAATAGAAAAACAAATATTAAGTACTTTAGGAGAGGAACTAAAGGAAGCATAATAGGTAAATCAGAAATACAAAACTGTTGTAATTATTAAGGTAAGATTTATTCAGAGGAGGCATAGTGAAAAAGGTATATATTATATTGTTTATGCTTATTTTTTGCACTTTTGCTATACCAATTATCTTTACAAAAAATAGTGTAAGTGGAAAAATTGCAAATGATACAAATGAAATTAAAGAAAACAATGTAGAAGAAATACAAATGACAGACTATGATTATAAACAATATGATACAATCAAACTTTTGCACGCCGATACTGGAGAAATTGAGGAGCTACCTTTGGACACTTATCTTTTAGGAGTGGTTTCTGCAGAAATGCCTGCAAACTTTGAGCAGGAAGCTTTAAACGCTCAGGCACTAGTAGCAAGAACATATACAATATATTCAATTGTACATAGTGGAGGCAAACATGGAGAAGGGGATATATGTGATGATTCAACCTGTTGCCAAGCATGGATTTCTAAAGAAGACAGAATGGCAAGATGGGATGAAGCGGAAAGAGAAAACAACCTACGAAAAATAGAAATTGCCGTAAATACCACAGCAGGAAAAATAATTACATATAATGGAGAAGTTATAGATGCGTTTTTCCATTCAAATAGTGGTGGTGCTACAGAAGCACCAGTAAATGTATGGGGAGGAACTAATTACCCATATTTACAATCAGTTGAAACCGCAGGAGAAGATGCATATTCACAATATAGTTCAGAAATGGTTTTAACAAAAGAAGAGCTAAAAAATAAAATTTTAGCAAAACATTCGGATTTTACAATAGATTACTCACAATCTGATTGTATACAAATATTAGAATATACTGAATCTGGAAGAGTAAAAACAATAAAAATAGGCAATTTAAATCTTTCGGGTGTTGAAGTAAGAACTCTGCTTGGATTAAGATCCGCAAATTTTGAAGTAAGCATAGAGGGAGAAAATATAAAATTTGCAGTTAAAGGATATGGCCATGGAGTGGGAATGAGTCAAACAGGTGCAGACAGCATGGCTAAGCAAGGTAACAACTACGAAGAAATTGTAAAGCATTTTTATACAGGAGTAGAGATTACGGAAATGTAATTCTATATAAAACTCTCCAATATATATTCTTTCGCATTTGCCTCACGGTTTTGCTTACGCAAAAACGCTTGCACGCTCACTTTGGCAGTCCACATTTGTTATAAATTAAAATGCTCCCTCTGCCTCAGGTCGCTAAATGCTCTAGAATATATATTGGAGAGTTTATTAGGATGTAAAAAAATTTAACAAATAATGTATATTTTCCTAATTTAAGGAAATAATCAAATTAATAGATTATTTCAAGGAGGATATATATGAGAAGAGAAAAGAGAAACAATAATAATTTAGAGGATAAAGTAAAGTGGGGAAAATTAGTTAGTTTTATAATTGCTATTATTTTACTTATAATTGCTATTGTAGCATCTATGAGCAGTGAAACTACAGTAGGTAATTTAAATTATAATAGAACGACAAATGAGCATAATAGTGTAGAATCAGCAAGTTCAGATTTAAGCAAAAATGTAAATCAAGTTTTAAAACAAAATACAATTGGCGGAGATAATGCAGAAGAAGATGACAATGAAATTAATGAGATTAAAGAATCTTTTACTACAAACAATGTGGTAGCTAACAATGTAGTTAGCTCATCAAATAATACAAATGAAGTTGGTACTGAAGAAAAAGAAGTGTCAGCTAATTTGACTGAAACA
>CALXWM010000041.1 GCA_944392425.1 uncultured Clostridia bacterium | reverse complement strand
ATTCTTTCAACTAAAACTGATGTTTTTCCACTTCCTGCTGCTGCTGAAACTAATATGTTTGCACCTTTTAGTTTTATGGCTTGCATTTGTTCTGTGGTCCATTTTCTTTCTGACATTTGTGTTTCCTTTCTCATTTCTATATTATTTGTATATATTATATTATATTTGCTCTATTTCTGCATAGACTATATCAATGACCTTGTTCAATATATCTTTGGGTAAATCTTCTATTTTTTGATATTTTCTACTATTTAAGTCTAAAGCCTTAATATGTTCACACAAAATAACTCCTGTCGTTTTTGTTCTACTATCTAAAGGAATATGTAATGGAAAATGATTATTTGTATTTGTTATAGGGCAAACTATAGATAATTTAGTTTTTTCATTAAATACTTCATTGCTAATAACAACGGCTGGTCTAAACCCAGCTTGTTCATGTCCAGATTGTGGATTAAAATTTATTTTTATTATAGTTCCTTGCTTTACCATATTTCTTCTCCTTCTGGTTCTCCCCAGTCTATTTCTTTGGGTTTATATTCTCCTTTATAATCTTTAAATAATTCTTTTATATTTTTTCTGTTTTGAGTTTTAGCCTTTTCTATTACCAATTTATCCTCCTCAATATTTATTGAAACTTCTTCATTTTCACTCCAATTTATACTATCTAATAATATTTTAGGAATTCTAACTCCTTGGCTATTTCCCCATTTTTGAATAGTTGTGGTCATATATAACTCTCCTTTCGTATATACATAGTATATACTATATTTTATGCAAAGTCAATATTATTGTTCCACAATTTAAATTTAATATAAATTTTTTGATTTGATTTTATATAGAAATTAATGATTAAACTATTTTGAAATGTGCATTTAAGTATATATTACTTTCCATAATATGTCAATATTTTTTTTATTTTTTTTAATATTTTTCTCACATTTGGTTAAACTATTAAAAATTATTAAAGAAAGGAGTATGTGGCAAAATTTGTTTGCCATTATTAATAGTATGGATAAAGATAAAAATCTCAAAAATGAAAATAAAGATAGCAATATGGATTCACAAGCACTTCAGGAACAGGGCAATAAAGCTAACCCTTCTAATGTTAATACAAAACCTCAATCTGCTGATGAACATACCAATACTGAATCAGCTAATGGCTCTAATAACACAACTTCTAACTCTAACACTTTCCAGCTTGATCTTGCGGTATTAAATGAAGTTAGTAAAATAGCTAAAATGGGTATGGACTCTATTTCTTACTTAGCACCTAAAGTTTCAGATAAAGAAATGAGAAAAGTATTAGTTGCTATGTATTCACAATATGGAAATACTCAAAGTCAAATCAATCAGCATTTTGAAAAATATGGTGAAATACCTGACTCTACACCTTTTAAAGATAAAATGATGAGCTTTGCAGGTGTTCAATTTAATACTTTAAGAGACAGGAGTAATTCGCATATTGCTGAAATTATGATTCAAGGAACTTTAATGGGAGTTATTGAATGTCAAAAAATTCTTAATTGTGGATTAGATGTTCAAAAAAGCACAACTGAATTGCTTAAAGATTTTAACAAATTTCAAAGGGAAAACATTAATAAATTAAATGCATTTTTGTAATTTTTTACATTTTGGACGGTCCTATGTCAATAGGAACGTTCTTTTTTTGACGCAAATTGAAACGCTGTCAAAAAAGGAACGTCCCTATTGACAGCGTAATTTTAAGTTTCATTTTTAATCTAATTTTGCACCGCAAGTTGTGCAATATGTTGCGTCAGATGTATTTTCTGCACCGCATCTCTTACAATATTTTTTCGAGCCTATTGCTACTGTTGAATTTACTATATTTTCTGTTTTTACTTTTTCTTGCTCGGCAGTATTATTCATATTAGAAACTGTTTGTTCATTATTTGCAGATTGATTATTTACTGTTTGATTTGCAGTATTATTTACTGTGTTTGCTCCAACAACAGTTGCATTTGTTTGCACTTGACTAGATGTTCCAGCATTTACAAATGCTCTAGGTCCTTTTTCGCTCTCTAAATCTCTATAGAATGCAAGTACTGAGAATGTAATATATGGTGCTAATATAATTGTTCCTGCATATGATGCAATTGCTGCAAGTATAGGGCTTGCTATTCCTAATACTCCTGATATAAATGCAATTAATATTGACCAACCTATAAATGATAGCATTAAGCAGAATAATCTTCCTCTATTACCTGTCATTAATCTTTCACTTTCTAATACTGCATCTTTTGCTTCTATTCCTTCATTTTTTACTGCAACATAGTAAGTTAAAGCATATAGTAACGATTTCCTAATAAATAGAACTATAAATACTATATAAACTATTAATCCTACAAAAAGTCCTATTACAAATGCTACTGATGCCCCTGTAATGGCTCCTATAAGTGCTGGTGTAGCATAGTCATTGTAATATTGATTATAATATTCATCATATAAATCTTGTAATTCTTGATAATCATCATAATTATAATCATAATAGTAGTCATAATCATAGTCGTAGCTATAGTCATATGGATAGCTATAACTTCCTGCTAAGTAGTCTTTGCTTGTAGTATCTAAAGTTGTATTTAATATGGATGTCATTGCTGATGAATATACTGCTACGCCAAGTGATATAATTAATATTATGGCTATGACAAAAATTAATATATATACCCAACATTTCTTGATAATATTCCAAGTAAGTTTCCAACTGTATCCAAAATGTTTAAATCCTACTGTTAAAAAATCTGTTACTTCAACTTTATCCCCATTTTTTAAGTGGTAATATGAATATGCCAATCCATATGCTAAAGCTGGTGCTATTACTATTATTGCTATTGATAGTATTCCTAAAGTAAATCTAGATAAAATATTAATTGCTATTAAAATTACTGTATAAACTAGTGATATTAAAAGTGCTGTTTTCCATTTTCCTGTAAGTGATTCTCTAGCTTCTTTTCTTGCTTCACTTGCTCTAATCATTTTATTTACCCCCTTTACAATAATTTAGTTTTTCTAAATTATTTTCTTTGTTCTTCAATGTACAATTATTTTTATTAATTATAATTTTACATTAAGTAGAGATGATAATCAACATTTTATAACAAAATTCTCACATAAAAAATTAATTATTCTTGACACTTAAGTATAGTCAGTTAGCAGGTTTATTCAAATATTTCTCCTGCTTGCAATTTATTTCCGTTCAAAAAACTTTTATAATCCATTTTCTTGGCATTTTCGCCTTGAAGTTCCAATACTTTTATAAAGCTATCTCCTGTTTTAATAAATATGCCTTTTTTATTATCTGCAAATGCTATTGTTCCTGGCTCTAATTTTTTCATTCTACTTTCATATTCTTTTAGCTCTGGAAATATTTTTTCTAGTTCTTCTATAGGAATTATGTCTATTTTCCAAAATTTTATTTTCTTACCATTTAAGAAAGAATATGCACCCATTATTGGATTTAGACCTCTTACTAGATTTTTTATTTCTTTTGATGATTTGTTCCAATCTATTTTTGCCATTTCTTTTTCAAGCATTGGTGCTAAAGTAAAGTTTTTGTCTTGCTTTTCTGCTCCAACAAGTTTTTTTATTTCTTCTAAAGTTTTATTTTCTTTATCCGGAATTGCTTCTATTTTTTTAATTGTTTTTACTAAAAGATTGGCTCCTATTTTAGATAGTCTATCCCACAATTCGCCAGTTGTTTCGTCTTCGCCTATTATTGTTTCTTCTTTTAAAATCATGTCTCCTGTGTCCATGCCAATGTCCATAAACATTGTAGTAACTCCAGTTTTTTTATCTCCATTTAATACAGCCCACTGAATTGGTGCAGCTCCTCTATATTCTGGTAATAGTGAGCCATGAACATTGATTGCTCCATACTTTGGAATATCTAATAATTCCTTTGGTAAAATTTTTCCATATGCAACTACACATAGTAAGTCTGGATTTAAAGTTTTTATTTCTTCTATAAATTCTGTATTATTTCTTACTTTTGTTGGTTGATAAATTTTCAAGTTTTTCTCTAGTGCAAATTCTTTTACAGGAGAAGCGATCATTTTCATTCCTCTACCTTTTGGCTTATCTGGATTTGTTACAACAGCTAGTACTTCATTTCCACTATTGTAGATTGCTTCTAATGATTCTTTTGCGAAGTCTGGCGTTCCCATGAATATTATCTTCATTTTTTACGATTCCTTTCTCTGGTTGAAAAATAATTGCGTTTTGGCGTCGTTGTTCTTCAAAAGAAAATCCTCATCATATAGTCATATACGACTCCGGTATTTCTTTCTAGAACGCCTAGCCAAAAGCACAATTCTTTTTCAACCTACTTGTTTCCGGGTTCAATATACTGCATAGTTCCCGGTTCCATAATGTCTACAAACAACTTTCCATCTAAATGGTCTATTTCGTGTGCTAAAGCTTGAGCCAAAAGTTCTTTACCTTTTACAGTTATTTTCTTTCCATTCTCATCTAAAGCTTTAACTGTAACTTCCATTGGTCTTATTACTTTAGCAAATTGGTTTGGAAAACTTAGGCATCCTTCTTCTACTTCCTGTTCACCTTTTGCTTTTACAATAACAGGGTTTATAAGTTTTAGTGGTTTATTTCCGTCATATAAATCTATAACTATTAGTCTTTTTAGTATTCCCACTTGTACAGCAGATATTCCAACACCATTTGATGCATGCATTGTTTCTAACATATCATCTAAAAGTTCTCTTATTCTGTCATCAATTTCTTCAACTTCTCTTGATTTTTTTCTTAAAATTTCATCTCCGTCTTTTCTTATTTCTCTTATTGCCATGATTTTCCTCCTATAGCATGTTATTAGGATTTAGCTCAATATTAACCCTTGCTGTCTTGGTTTTCATATTTAAAAATATGTCATATGCATCAATGAGTAAGTTATTAACTCTATCATCATATTTGCATTTTATAAGCATACGCCATCTATATCTATCTTTAATTTTATCTATTGGTGATGGCACTGGGCTATATAGAAGTAATCCGAACTTTTCATTTATTACTCTTTGTTTTAAATATGTGTGCAAATCTTTTGCAACTTTTTTAAGCTCTAGCATATTTTTTGCAGACATGTCTATTACTATTATATCGCAAAATGGCGGATATTTCAATTGTTTTCTTAGTTCAATTTCAGTATTATAAAATAAATCATAATCTTGTGCTTTTGAATATTCTATTGCATAATTATCTGGATTATATGTTTGAATAATTACTCTTCCTTCATATTCTCCTCTACCTGCTCTACCCGCAACTTGGGTTAATGTTTGAAATGTTCTTTCATTCGCTCTATAATCACCAAAATTTAAGCTACTATCTGCTGCTACAACTCCAACTAAAGTAACATTAGGGAAATGGTGACCTTTTACAACCATTTGTGTTCCAATTAAAATATCTATATTTTCATTTCTGAATTTATCTAATATTTCTTCATGAGAATTCTTTTTTGAAACTGTATCCACATCCATTCTGATTGTTGTGGCTTCTGGGAAAAGATTGTGCACCTCATCTTCTAATCTCTGAGTTCCTGCTCCAAAGTATTTTATATTTTTGCTTCTGCATTCTGGGCAAGTTGTTACAATATTTTCTTCATAACCACAATAGTGGCATTTTAGTTTATTTTCATTTTTATGATAAGTCATTGTAATATTACATCTTTTACATTTAACTGTGTATCCACAATCTCTACACATAATAAATGTTGAAAATCCTCTTCTATTTAAAAATAAAATAGTTTGAGTTTTTGTTAATAAATTCTTTTCAATTTCTTCTTTTAAGGCTTCACTTATCATTGATTTATTACCATTTGCTAGTTCTTGCCTTAAATCAACCACTTTAACAGCGGGTAAATTTGCATTATTCGCTCTTTTAGTAAGAGTCAAAAGTGTAATTTCTCCATTTTGTGCTTTATAGTATGATTTCATATCTGGTGTGGCACTACCAAGTAAAAGTGGAATATTATTTGATTTTGCCAAATATTCAGCCACTTCCCTGGCATCATATCTTGGATTCATTTCAGACTGATAAGATTCATCATGCTCTTCATCAATAATTATTAGTCCCAAATTTACAGCCGGTGCAAAAATTGCAGACCTTGCTCCGATTATTATTTTAGCTTTTCCTTCTTTGATTTTATTCCACTGGTCATATCTTTCCCCTATAGATAGTTTACTATGTAAAACTGCAATTTGTTCATCTCCAAATCTTGCAATAAATCTATCAACAGTTTGTGGTGTTAGAGAAATTTCTGGAACTAACATTATGCTACTTTTATTTTCTCTAAGCATTTTTTCGATGAGTTGCAAATATATTTCTGTTTTTCCTGAACCAGTTACTCCATATAGCAAATACTCGCCACTATCTTTAATTTGCGAAATTGCTGTTTGCTGTTCATCTGTAAGTTTTAAATCATGAGTTTTGCTTTCTACTTTATGCATAAATGGATTTCTTTCGACTTTTTTCTCATTTATTTCTAAATATCCATTTTTGACTAAAGTATTTACTATGCTTCTTGTTCCATCTGTAAAAATTTCTATATCTTGCATAGTTGCTGAGTCATTTCTCATTAAAAAATCTAATATATTTTTTTGCTTTTCCGATTTTATTTTTCCAGTTTCTATGTCTTCTTCTATTTCATCTTGAGATTTGGCTAAATATATTAGATTTATAGTTCTATCTTTAACTCTTGATTCAATATTTTTGCTCGTTGTACCTGGAGCAAGCATTAATCTCAAGCAATCTGAAACATTACAAATATATCTTTTTGCCATCCACTTTGCTAAGTTTATATATTCTTCTTTTATACTTGCATCTTGTACATTTAGGATTGGCTTTATTTTATAGTCTGATTTTTCTTTAATACCAATCACAATACCTTCTTCAGGAGTTTTTTTATTTCCAAATGGCACAAAAACTCTACTACCTATTTTTACGTTTAAATGTTCAGGTATTTCATAATCAAATATTCTGTTAAGTGTTTTTACTGTTGATTCAATTATTATTTCTGCTACCATTCTTACTCCTTTTATTTATTCTGATTTTTGCAAGCTTTTATTACATTGCTCATTAGCATTGCTATTGTCATTGGTCCTACTCCACCAGGTACTGGAGTAATAAAAGATGCCTTTTTAGAAACATTTTCAAAGTCTACATCTCCGCAAAGTTTACCTTCATCATTTCTATTCATTCCAACATCTATAATAACAACACCGTCTTTTACCATATCAGCAGTTACTGTATTTCTTTTACCAACTGCAGAAATAACTATATCTGCATCTTTTACTTCCTTTTTTAGTTCTCTTGTTCTTGAATGGCATATGGTTACTGTTGCATTTTTTGAAAGCATGCACAAAGCCATAGGTTTACCAACAATATTACTTCTTCCTATTATTGCAACTTTTTGTCCATCTATTTTTATATTGTATTTTTCGAGCATTGTTACAATTCCTAGTGGTGTGCAAGGTATAAAGCCATCTTGACCTATGCACAAGTTTCCCACATTATGTGGATTAAAACCGTCTACATCTTTTTCAGGACTTATTTTGTTAAATGCTTTTTGAATGTTTAATGGTTTTGGAATAGGACTTTGTAGTAATATACCATTTACATTTTTATCATTATTTAATTTATCTATTAAATCTAAAAGTTCCTGCTCACTCGTTGTACTTGGAAGCAAATATTCTTTAAATTCTATTCCTATTTCTTCACAAGCTCTACTTTTATTTCTAACATAAACTTTTGATGCATCATTATCTCCCACCATTATAACTGCTAAATGTGGTGTAATGCCTCTTTCTTTTAGTTTTTCCGCTTCTACTTTTAGCTCTGCTCTTATGTTTTTTGCTAAATTTTTTCCATCAATTATTGTTGCCATTTTTGTTCTCCTTTTATTTTTTATTAAGTATCTGCTTTGTTCTTATTTTGTTAATTCTAAAGATTTTTTATTTTATTAATTTTCATGTGTATTTTATCACAAAAATATTTAATTGTGTAGGTGATTTTTAATAAAAAATAAGTATAAAGTTTTTATGCTTTATACTTAAAGTGGTGGTTTTACTTTGGTTAATAGCAGATAAATAAAAAATACTAAGGTTTAGTTTTTAGAAAGTCGTGGCAAGGCGAACAGAGTCGACGAAGTAAACATCAGCGTAGTTGATGTAACCGATGCCGAAGTACGCGCTGTAAGCGTAGTACGCAGTATACTGCGAAGAAGACCAGTAGCGTAGGCTAAGCCCATATGTAGGATAATTGCTACTTGTAATTTCAAACTCTGATCCAAAAGCTGCCCACTCTGATTTTGACGGTACAAACCATCCGTCTGCTATTTCATTTTGTATTAGCCCCCACATATCACTATTATTATGTGCTCCCCAAGGCAAACTTGAATTATTCCATTTATTGTTTACATATTCTGTATTTTCTCTTCCTTTTCCAAAATCGTTTTCTGTATAATCTATTATATTATCTAACTTTCCAGTTGCATTATAATACCAAAAATAACTTGTTCCTGGGTTAATATCCTTTAATGCCATTACATAAAATCTATCTCTTCCACTTGTTCCTTCCATTGGTGCTATTACTTTTCCCGTTCCAAAGTGTTCGTCTGTATATTCTCCTTTTATATAGTATTGCTTTAAATTTGTTTCTGATGGAATTATATATGTTCCCCAACTAGCATAACTTCCGAGTTCCGCCATTCTCCGCTTTCTTCTTTTCCTGCAACATCAGCAAATATTATTCCGTCTACTGTTATTTCTCCACTACTATCTAAATCTGCATAATATATCTCTTGCAAATTTAATTCCATATCTTCATCAATTCTTGTTCCAACTATTTTTTCTCCTTTTACATAGGCAGTTTTTCCATAGGCTATATCTTCTGCTGTTGCTGTAGCATCAAATGTGTTTAAACTTTCTAACTTTCCTGTTACTCCTCCTATTGTTATTCCTTTTTTAATATAATTTGAAATTATTTCTGAATCTGCATTTGCTGTCGTTGCTGAGTATCCTTCTCTTGCTACTTGTCCGTTGTTTCTTACTATGCTTGTAGTTATAACAATTGCTATTATTACTGCAACTAACACAACTGCTATAGTACCTATTATTTTCTGCTTACTACTTAATTTTTTCATGATTTTAAATTTCCTCCTTAATATTTTTTCATGGACTTTGTTGTCAATAAGAACTGTCTCATTTGACAACAGCTCATTTTGACACCAATCGCAAAAACTATGCCTCTTAGACAATTTAAGTTCGTCTAAAAAGCATAGTTTTTTCTCTATGTTCACATAAAATTATTTTATTAAATCTTACGATATATATATATATATATATACAGCGCCAAGACTTTCAGCGATTTTTGTCATTCTTTTGTACTCCTCAAATTTTTCTTTATTATATATTTTGAAGACTATTTTTTCAACTAAATTTTTTTCGTAAAACATTTTACTTTTTGGTCCGTCCCCATTGTAAAAAAATTTTACGTTTTGCTACGTCCCCATCGTAAAAAAATTACAATTACATTTCAATTTTAGATTTTTGTTGAATTTTGAATTTTTATGTATTATAATGTAGCAAGTATTAAAAAATTTTTTTTGCACAAACTATTAAAAATGGATTTATTTTTCAATATTATAAGTGCTTCTTAAGAAAGGAAAATGTATTATGAGAAAAACAATTTATGGTATTTTAATTGCACTATCTATAGTTTTATTTACTGCTACATCAAGCTTTGCAGCCAATGTTCAAAAAGCTGACGCTACTATGTCTTTAGTTGAAGATAATGTATGCAATATTACTTTTGGTCAGTATGGCGAATTTGAAAAGAAAATGATTGAATGCAATACAACTGACAAATATGTAGACATTAAGTTAACTGCTAGAAATAATGCTGAAAAATTAGAAGACAAAAAAGCTAATGTTGTTTTGTTAATTGACGCTTCAAGAAGTATGTCTACAAACCAAGTTTTAATTAATGGTGAGAGAATGACAAGAAAAGAAGCCGTTTTGGAATCTGCTCAAACTCTAGTAGATAAATTATTAGAAGCTAACCCTAACATAAAGATTGGTGTTGTTGAATTTGCTACATCTACTGAGACAGATGATGAAGGTTATACAATTGAAGGTACTGATTTAGATGCTAAGACTGTAACAGATGAACTTACAAATGATGCAGATACAATTAAAGCTGCTTTAAATACAGTATCAACTGATGTTATGGGCGCTAGAACAAACCTAGAAATTGGCTTAGATGCAGCAAATGCATTACTTCAAACAAATAATGACCCAGATACAGAAGACTACATTATTACTTTAACAGATGCTATTCCAAATACAGCAAGAGGGGTTGTTGGAGATACTTATACAGATGCAACAAGAGTTCCAACTAAAAATAAAATAGTGGAATTAGGTAAAGCTGGTGTTAATTTAATTTCAATGCTTATTGAAATGAGTGATGATGAAATTGCAGTATCTCAAGAAGATCCAAAGCCAACATACAGAGAGGTTGCTGAAGAAATATTTGGTACAGCTACAAAACCAACTTCTGGAGAAGTATACTATGTTCAAGACGAAGAAGTTGAAGATACTGTTACAAATAAAATATATGCTAGTTTAGTACAAGAGCAATATGTTTTAGATAATATAGTAATTAAAGATTATTTCCCACAAAATATTATTGATAACTTTACTTATGCCCAATTAACTGAGTCTAATATCGGTGAAGTTACTGCTAAAGTTAATACCGAAGATAATTCAATTACTTGGACTATTCCTTCTCTTGGACCTGGCGAAGAAGCTACATTTACTTATAGAATTTCATTGAATAGTGAATTTAATGAAGAAATTGTTGGTATAAACTTACCTACAAATGAAAATGTACAAATTACTTATGATGAAAATGGTACTCCAGGATCTGCTGAAAATGACAAATGTCCTATTATAGCATTAGATGTATTACCTAAAAAAGATATTCCTCAAACAGGTATTTATACTGGAATGTATATTGCTGGTGGAGTTGCAGTAATGGCTATTATAGGATTTGCAAGTTACAAATATATTAAAAGAAATAGATTTTAATATTAATTTATAATTTTAACTTTAAAAAACAGTAATTATTAAATAATTACTGTTTCAGACTGTTGACAAAGTATATAAAAATATTTTGCTCAACAGTCTTTTCTTTTTTAAAAAAATGATGTAGAATAA
>CALXWM010000040.1 GCA_944392425.1 uncultured Clostridia bacterium | reverse complement strand
CTACCAATAAAACATGAGACATTTTTACTAAAAATTCAAAAACAAAAACGGGACATTTTTACTAAAAATTCACAATGGGGACGGTCCTTTTCGTCAAAACTCTTGATTTTAATTAAAACCTGTGTTACAATAAAAACATAGTTAAATAATAAAAATCGAAGAAAAAGCAAAGTAAGTAAATAACAAACATATTACAGAGAGGCGGAAAGCTGAGAAACGCCATATGGCATTTACTGAAATTTCACTTTGGAGATTCTTTTCTGAAATAGTAGTAGGAAAAGCGGTTGCACCGTTAAAACTTTAGAGGTTAGTTTAATATATAAATTAATAAAATTAGGTGGTACAACGAACTATTCGTCCTATGGGCAAATAGTTCGTTTTGTTATTTAATAGAGTTGAAAAATAATTGCGTTTTGGCGTCGTTTAACTGCGCTGCGAAGGTCCTCAACGTGCAGAAAAGCACGCCTCCGGCCTTCTTGTTTGTTAGCCTAGCCAAAAGCACAATTCTTTTCCAACTAGATTTATGCCATCAGAAAGAAAGGAAGGTAAAAATGGAGGAACAAGTAAAACAAATTGAAAAAAATGCACTAGAAGAATTAAAAAAATGTGCAGAGCTAAAAGCTCTAGAAGAAACTAGAGTAAAATACTTAGGAAAAAAAGGTGAATTAACAGCTCTTTTAAAAAAAATGGGAAGCCTTTCGAAAGAGGAGAGACCAGTTATAGGAAGTATGGTAAATAAAGTTAGAGATGAATTAGAAGAAATAATTTCATCTAAAGAGGAAGAACTAAAAAAAATAGAGATTGCCAAAAAACTAGAATCAGAAAAAATTGATGTTACACTTCCTGCTACAAAAGCAAGAAGAGGAAGCAAACATCCTTTAAATAGAATAATTGAAGAAGTTGAAGATTTATTTGTTTCAATGGGATATGATGTAATTTCTGGACCAGAACTTGAAACAGATGAATATTGTTTTGAAAGATTAAATTTGCCAAAAGGACATCCAGCAAGAGACATGCAAGATAGTTTCTATATAACAACTGAATACTTACTTAGAACTCAAACATCTGCTGTTCAAGCAAGAGCAATGATGGCAAATGAAGAAAAATCTCCGATAAGAGTTATAGTACCGGGAAAAACATATAGAAGAGAAGACGACGCAACTCATTCACATCAATTTAATCAAGTAGAAGGATTAGTTATAGATAAAGATATAACATTTGCGGACTTAAAAGGAACACTTGAAGTATTTATGAAACATATGCTTGGAGAAGACACAAAGCTTAGATTTAGACCAAGTTACTTCCCATTTACAGAGCCATCTTATGAAGTTGATGTAAGTTGTTTCAAATGTGGTGGAAAAGGTTGCAATCTTTGCAAACATACAGGTTGGATTGAACTTTTAGGTTCTGGTATGGTTCATCCAAACGTATTAAAAATGAATGGTTATGACCCAGAAAAATATACAGGATTTGCATTTGGAACAGGTTTAGATAGGCTGGCAATGTTTAAATATGGAATTACAGATATGAGATTATTATATGCAAATGATGTAAGATTTTTAAGTCAGTTTGATAGGATGGACAAATAATATATTTACATAAATATTGCATAGCCCTATGCTACAATATATATTCTTCCGCATTTGCCTCACGGTTTCGATTACGCAAAACGCTTGCACGCTCCGATTGCGCTTCTAAGAAAAAGACATATATAAACCTGAGCACTTTGTCAGCTACGCTGCGCTAAAAGCTCCAGAATGTATATTGTAGCTAAGAACAAAATTTAATAAATGTAAGAAAGGATTAAATTATGAAATTAAGTACAAATTTTCTAAAAGATTATTTAGATATAGATATAAATTCAAAAGAAGCTGTTCATGAGCTTGCAGAAGACATGACTAAAGTCGGAAATGAATATGATTCAGAAGGAATGCTAATAGAAGCAACTAATTTAGTCATTGGAGAAGTTTTAGAATGTGAAATGCATCCAGATTCAGACCATTTACATGTATGCAAAGTAAATACAGGAAAAGAAATTTCACAAATAGTTTGTGGAGCTCCAAATGTAAGAAAAGGATTGAAAGTTATTGTTGCACTTCCAGGAGCAAAACTTCCAGGAGGAGAAATAAAAAAATCTGTAATTAGAGGCCAAGAATCTAATGGAATGCTTTGCTCAATTGCAGAATTGGGAATAGAAAGTAAGTTCTTAAAAGAGGAAGATAAAGCAGGAATTCATGAGCTAGATAATGATGCTCCAGTAGGAGGAGACCCAATAGAATATATGCATATGAAAGATGGAGTAATAGATTTTGAATTAACTGCAAATAGAGGAGATTTGCTTAGTATTTTAGGAATGGCTTATGAAGTAGGAGCTATATATGATAAGAAGGTAAAACCAATCGATTTAACTCATAAAGATAATGGAAAATTAGATTTTAAGCTAAATATAGCAACAGATAATTGCACATTATTTTTAGCTAAAAAAGTAGAAAATGTAAAAATTCATGAAAGTAATCCAGAAATAAAAGAAAAACTTTTGGCATCAGGCATAAGACCTATAAATAATGTTGTAGATATAAGTAACTATGTAATGCTAGAAACAGGTCAACCACTACACTTCTATGATGCAGATAAGCTAAAAGGAATGTTAGAAGTTAGAATGGCAGAAGAAGGAGAAAAACTAACTACATTAGATAAGCAAGAAAGAACTTTAGGAGTAGATGATATAGTTATTTCAGATGGAAAAAGGGCAATAGGTCTTGCTGGTGTTATGGGTGGCTATGACACAGAAATAACAGAAAACACTAAAAACATAATAATTGAATCTGCTATATTTGATAGTGTAAAAATAAGAAGAACCTCAAATAAAATATTAAGAAGTGAAGCTAGCAATAGATTTGAAAAAGGATTAGATCCTAATAGAACATATATGGCAATAGAAAGGTCATGTAACTTGCTTGAAAAATATGCCGATGCAACAGTTGTTGGTGGTATGGAAGTTTATGATAAAACTAGCAAGGAAGATAAAAAAATAGAAATTACAGTAGAAAACATCAATTCATTATTAGGCTCTAGTTTAACAGAAAAAGAAATCATAGACATATTTGAAAGATTAGGATTTAAAGTAGAAAAGAATGGAGCAACTTTAACAGTTTATGTTCCAACAAGAAGATTAGACATTTCAATAAAAGAAGATTTAATAGAAGAAGTAGGACGTATATATGGTGTAGATAATATTAAAGGTAGACTAAAAGAAATGCCTGTAAAGAAAGGTTCTTATGATAGAACTACTAGAGAAATAAGAAATAAGATGATAAACCTTGGATTAAATGAAACATTAACATATAGCTTAGTAAGTGAAAAAGAAGCAAATATGTTTACAATGAAAAATAATGGAATTATCAAAATATTAGCACCACTTACAGAGGAAAGAAATGCTCTAAGACAAAGCTTAATAACTTCATTGATTAAGACTTATGAATACAATGTTTCAAGAGACAATAAAGATATTTGCTTGTTTGAAATTGGAAAAGCGTTTTATATTGATACTAATAGCAAAACAGCAAAAGTCAATGAAAATAATTCGGCAAAAAATGAAGAAACAAGTGGTGAATACAAAGAAGAAAATAGACTTGCTTGCCTAATGACAGGAGAATATTATTTAGGATTAAATACAAAACAGGTCGACTTTTATATTATTAAAGGCGTATGCGAAGAATTACTTAACTATTTAGGGTATGGCGGAAGATATAGTTTTGTGGCAGACAAACAAAATCTTCCTGAAGAAATGCATCCAGGAAAATCAGCAATAATTTCAGTAAATGGAGAAAATGTAGGTTTAATTGGTAGAGTTACACCAGAGCTTTGCAAAGAAGAAGTATATGTAATGGAAATTAGCTTAGATAAGTTACTTTCTAAAAAAGTCGGAAAAATGAAGTATAAAGAACTTTCAAAATTCCCAGTTGTAAAGAAAGATATAGCAGTTCTTGTAAATAAAGAAGTTCCAGCTCAAGAATTATTAAAAACAATCAAAAACAATGGTGGAAAACTATTGCAAGAATCAAAAGTATTTGACTTATATGAAGGCAAAGGAATAGCAGAAGGAAAGAAGAGTATTGCATTTTCAGTAACTTTAGGAGATGCAAACAAAACATTGACTGATGAAGAAGTAAACAAAGTTATGGAAAAAGTAATTGCAGGATTACAAAGCAAACATGGTGCAGAGTTAAGAAAATAAAGTAATTAAATAGGATAAAGATAAAATAAAATCTTTATCCTATTTAAATGTCTAAAAATATTGCAAAAAAGCTAAACTTAATATAAAATATTATTGAAAAAATTACTAGAAAAGATTTTTGATTGTATGACAAAAAAATAATTATGCTACTTTAAGAAAAATCTCATTTTAAACAAAAGGGGATATATAAATGAAAAAGAAAATATTAAAACTACTTAGCATATTTTTAATAATACTAATTACATACATAACATTTGGCTTTAATGCTAGCAATGCAGAAACAGTCAAAACAATGAAAATAGTTATTGACCCAGGTCATGGTGGGCACGAAACAGGAGCAATAAACTATACTGACGGAATAATGGAAAAAGACATTAACCTAAAAACATCAAGATACTTAAAAGATTATTTAGAAGATTACTATGGCGTAGAAATTATAATGACACATAATGGATTAGACAGTAATACAGAAATGTCAATACTAGACAGAGGTATGGTGGCAAGAAACAACAATGCAGATTTACTCTTATGTTTGCACTATAATTCAGCATCAGCAGGTAACTCATGGTATGGAGCAGAAGTATATGTTACTGCAAATAAATCTTGCTATAAATACAATCAAGAGTCAACAGAAATAGGAAATTTAATTTTAAGAAATTTATCAAATTTAGGTCTGTATAATAGAGGAGTAAAAACTAGACTTTGCCAAGACACAGGTCCTAAATGGGAATATTCAGATGGAACAAAGGCCGACTATTATGGAATTATAAGATATGCAATGAAAGGAAATGCAGAAGACAGAGGACCAGACATAACAAATGGTTCAGGAATAACATCAATATTAATAGAACATTGCTTTATATCTGGTAGTGATGTTCAGTTTATAAATACAGATGCAAAACTTCAAAAATTGGCTCAGGCAGATGGACAAGCCATTGTAGAACATTATGGATTAAAACTAAAAAAAGATGTTGTAGCAGAACTAATATTAGACAAAACAAGCGTGGATATGATAGTTGGAGATAAAACCAAAATAGATTATACAATAAATCCAAGTACGGCTATAAACAAAAAAGTAAATTGGCAGGCAAGTGATAGCAAAATAGCAACTGTAGATGAAAATGGTAACATAACAGCAGTAGGAGAAGGAACAGCAACAATTACAGCAACAGCAGATGGGAATGATAAAGTATCTAGCAAAGTTCAAGTAAAAGTAACGAATCCGAATATAACAATTCAAAATGGTGAAAGAGCAAGTATGTTAGAAGGCTCAAAAATGCAATTATTTACAGATATTGGAGCAATAGATAGTAAAATAACTTTTAAATCATCAGATGAAGATATTTTAAAGGTTGATGAGAATGGACTAGTTACAGGAGTAAAAGTTGGAACAGCTAAAATAACTGCAACTTATGGGCAATATAAGAAAACAGCAAGTATAGAAATTACCGTAAATAAACTAAATGAAAATGAAACAATAGAGATAAAAGATTACAAAGAAACAAATGGAGTAATATCTAATTTTGCAAGAGAAACCAAGGCTGAAGAATTTACAAAACACATAAAAGTTACAGGAGATTTAAAAGTAAAAGTAGATATTGAAAATTTCGTGGGAAGTGGTACTAAAGTTCAAATTTACAAAGGCGATGAATGTTTGCAAACTTTTATTTGTAAACTTTATGGAGATGTAAATGGAGATGGTAAGATTTCGGCGGTAGATTATATGTACATTATGAATAAAATAATGGATGTCAAAGAGATAACAGGCGATATAGAAAAAGATGTTGCAGATATAAACTCAGATAAAAATATATCGGCAGTAGATTATATGTATATCATGAATGATATAATGGATGTGAAAAAATTAGATATTAGATAGAGGGGATAATAATGAAAAAGAAAGTAATAGTTATAATTGAAATTTTAGTATTGTTAGCTATGCTTATGGCTACATATCCAACAAAATCAAATGGTGCTAAAGGATTGACCATAACACCTTCCAATAATAATCCTACGATAGGAGATACTATAACATTAAAGATTGGTAATGGCATTGGAGGAAGAGTAAGGATAGAATGCTCTGATCAAAGTGTACTATCAATTGATACAGGTTCTATATTTATTCAATATGATTCTACTACAATAACTGCTAAAGCTAATAAAGAAGGCAGTGCCAAAATTACTGTTACAGCAGAAAATTTAGCAACAACTGATGCTAAACCAGTACCGGTAACAGGAAGCAAGTCGGTAACAATAAATGTCAAAGCTAAAGAAACAAGCAGTGCCTCAGGAGAAACATCAGGTGGTTCAAATAATACAGGAAACAGCAATTCAAATTCAGGTAACTCTGGGAAAACAAATTCAAGTAGTTCGGGTACAAAAACCAGTGCTAGTAACAAGCCAAACACAAATAAAGATGCTGTTAAAGATGTAGAAGAAACAGAACAAAAAGAGGAAGCTACACCACAATTTGGAATGAATTCACTTATGCTAAATGCAGTAAATGAAAATGGTGAAAAGCAAGAAATTGCATTTAATCCTACATTTAATATTGATACATATGAATATACAGCCGAAATAGAAAGCAATATAGTAGATGTAGAGGTTTTGACAGAAGCAGGAGAATATAACGATTATGTAAAAGTTGAAAAGCCAGAAAGCTTTAACGCAGGTGAGAATATTATAAAAATTACTATGCAAAAAGATGATATGAGTTTAACTTACACAATAAAAGTAAATAAAAAAGAGCGTGAAGAAACAGTAGAAACTGTAAGCGATGCAGTGTTAGAATCAGAGAATAAAAAACAAACTTTAATAACGTTTACAATACCACAATTTATAGCGGTAATACTTACAATATGTCTAATTGAAGGACTACTACTAAAATTACCTTGGAAGAAAATGATAATGGCTTGTAAAAGGAAAAAAGGCTTTGGAGAAGAAGATGATGAATTAGATAATGATATTGACGAAAACCAAGAATAAAAATGTAGATTTAAAAGAAAGGGCGGAGTTTTATGTACCAAATAATTTGCCAAAGTGAATTTAAAACAAAAGAATATGCAAAAAATTTAGCAGAAATATTAAAAAAAGGTGATGTACTTGTTCTTTCAGGCGAACTAGGAGCTGGAAAAACAAAATTCGTAGAAGGAATTTTGGCTCATTTTGGTATGCAAGATGAAATATCTAGCCCAACTTTTACAATAGTAAATGAATATAAAAATGATGAAATAAGTATTTACCATTTTGATTTATATAGACTTGGAGACATATATGAATTTGAAAATATAGGCGGAGAAGAATATTTTTCAAAAGGAATATGCATATTCGAGTGGGGAGAATTAATCGAAGATATTTTGCCAAATGATTATATAAAAATATCTTTTGAAAAAAACGATAATAATCCAGAAGAACGAATACTTAATATAGAAACTTTTGGAGAGAAATATAATAATATTGATTTTAATAGTTTTGTAAATTTTTAATGTTACACACAAGTTAAACGTTCCAATATAAATTCTTTCACATTTCACTTCGTGGTTCGCTCTGCTCAGCACTCGCACGTTACGCTCCGCTCCTACGTCGCCTGCGCTCGCTTGAAATGTTCAAGAACATATATTGAAACAAAAAAATTCAAACTGTGAACTGCAACATTAAATTAGGAAAGGATTACAATGAAAGATAAAAGATACATCAGAAATTTTAGCATAATTGCACATATAGACCATGGAAAATCAACTTTAGCAGATAGATTAATTGAGATGACAGGAGTTCTTTCAAAAAGAGAGATGTCAGAACAAGTTTTAGATAATATGGACATAGAAAAAGAAAGAGGAATAACAATAAAATCTCAAGCAATTAGAATGAAATACAACGCTAAAGATGGTCATACTTATGAACTTAATTTAATAGACACTCCTGGACATGTAGATTTTAACTATGAAGTGTCAAGAAGTTTGGCTGCATGCGAAGGAGCTGTTTTAGTAGTAGATAGCACCCAAGGCGTTGAAGCTCAAACTTTGGCAAATGTATATTTAGCATTAGATAATAACCTAGAAATTGTACCAGTAATAAATAAAATAGACTTGCCAAGTGCAAGACCAGATGAAGTAAAAAATGAAATAGAAAATATAATTGGAATTCCAGCTGGGGATGCTCCTTGTATTTCTGCTAAAACAGGTTTAAATGTTGAAGATGTATTGGAAAAAATAGTAACAGATATTCCAGCTCCAAGTGGAGATGAAATAGCACCTCTTAAAGCACTTATATTCGACTCAATATATAATGACTACAAAGGTGCACTGGCATATGTACGAATAAAAGATGGAACAGTAAAAATTGGCGATGAAATAAGGTTAATGTCAACAAATAAACATTTTACTGTTACAGAAGTAGGATATTTTGAACCGGGAAAATATGAACCAACTGATGAACTTACAGCAGGCGAAGTTGGATATATAGCTGCAAGCATAAAAAGTCTTTCAGATATTAGGGTTGGTGATACAATAACAAATAATGAAAATCCTGCAAAGGAGCCATTACCAGGATACAAAAAAGTGAATCCAATGGTATATTGTGGACTTTACCCAATGGATGGAAGCGATTACGAAAATTTAAAAGTAGCATTAGAAAAGCTACAATTAAATGATGCAGCATTAGAATATGAACCAGAAACATCAAGCGCTTTAGGTTCAGGATTTAGATGTGGATTTTTAGGATTATTACATTTAGAAATAATAGAAGAAAGGCTGGATAGAGAATTTGATTTAAGCTTAATTACAACAGCACCATCAGTAATATATAAAGTATATAAAACAGATGGAGAGATTGAAGAAATATACAATCCAAGCGATCTGCCACCTCAAACACAAATAAATAAAATAGAAGAACCATATGTAGATGCAAGTATAATGGTGCCAAAAGACTTTGTTGGAAATGTAATGACACTTTGTCAAGATAGAAGAGGCATATATGTTGATATGCAATATTTAGACGAAAATAGAGTAACATTGAAATACGAATTACCTCTTAATGAAATAATATATGACTTTTTTGACTCACTAAAATCAAGAACCAAAGGATATGCATCACTAGATTATTATCTAAAAGATTATAAAGAGTCAGAACTAGTAAAGCTAGACATATATGTAAATAATGAAAAGGTTGATGCTTTATCATTTATAGTTCATAAATCAAATGCATATAACAAGGGTAGAAATTTAGTAGAAAGATTAAAACAAGAAATTCCAAGACAATTATTTGCAATACCAATTCAAGCAGCAATAGGTGGACAAATAATAGCAAGAGAAACAATATCTGCACTTAGAAAAGATGTATTAGCAAAATGCTATGGTGGAGATATTACAAGAAAGAAAAAACTACTAGAAAAACAAAAACGTGGTAAAAAGCGTATGAGAGAATTCGGAAATGTAGAAATTCCGCAAGAAGCATTTTTAAATGTACTAAAAGGTGGAAATGATGAAGGAAAATAATTTTACGATGGGGACGGTCCTTTTGTAAAATAATTCCGTTGGGGACAGACCTTTTTGTAAAATATACAATTATAAAAAAGCAAAACGCAATATACATTCTTTCTCATTTCGCCACGCGGGTCGCTATTCGCTCCAGCTTGCACGCTACACTCTGCAGTCCTACTCAATTAAAGACACAGATGCTCACGCTGCAACCGTTCGCTGAAATATCGAGAAGTATATTGCGTTTTTTCTTAATATATTTTCTTTACAAAAAGGACCGTCCCAAAAATAAAAAGGAGGCACAGATGATAGATAATTTAAAAGCAAGACAGGTATTAAAAAAATATATAGAAAAGTACGACTTTTCAAATCCTAGAATAAAATTAAAAGCAGCACATATCTATAGAGTTGCAGATGTGGCAAAACAAATAGCAACAGAGTTAAAACTATCACAAGAACAAGTAGAGTTAGCAGAACTTATAGGTCTATTGCATGATATAGGAAGATTTGAACAGTTAAGAATATATGATACTTTCAAAGATAGAGAATCTGTTAACCATGCAGAAATGGGAGTAAAAGTTTTAAAAGAGAACGATTTTATTAAAGAATTTTGTAATGATGAAAAATATTATGATATAATATATACAGCAATTTTAAATCATAATAAATATAAGATAGAAGATGGGTTAGATAGCGAAATCTTGCTACAATCCAAAATAATAAGGGATGCAGATAAGATTGATATACTTAATCTTTTAGTGTTTGAAACTTTTGAAACATTATACAAAAAGAAAGAAATTATAGATGAACCTATAACAGAAAAAGTTTTAAATGCAATGCTTGAAGGTAAACAAGTTGAAAGAAAAGATCAAAAAACAGCTATGGACGATTGGGCTTCTAATATTGGTTACATATATGATATTAATTTTAAACCTAGTTTTAAAATTTTAAAAGAAAAAGATTATATAAATAAAATAATAAATAGAACCAAAACACCAAAGATGGAAAAGATAAGAAATTATGTAAATAAATATATAGACGAAAAAATATAGGAGGCATTTGTGGAAGAAAATCAGGATTTAATAGAAGGAAGAAATAGTGTAATAGAATTATTAAAATCTGGAAAAGATATTAATAAGCTATATATTCAAAAAGGTGAAAGGCATGGTTCAATAACAGAAATACTTAAGCTTGCAAAGCAAAGCAAAGTAATAATTCAAGAAGTTGACAAAATTAAATTGGACAAGATGAGTGAAACACACAATCATCAGGGAGTAATTGCTGTTGTTCCGCCTTATGAATATTGCGATGTAGATGATATACTAGAATATGCCAAAAAGAAAAAAGAGGACCCAGTAATATTTATACTTGATGGAATAGAAGACCCACATAATTTAGGCTCAATAATAAGAACAGCTGAATGTAGCGGAGTACACGGAATAATTATTCCTAAAAGAAGGTCTGCTTCAGTAAATAGTACTGTAAATAAAACATCAGCAGGTGCAGTACAGTATATGAAAATAGCAAGAGTAAATAATTTGAATGAAACAATAAATTATTTAAAAGAAAGAAATATTTGGATTTATGGCACAGATATGGATGGTGCAAGCTATTACGATGAGCAAAATTATTCTGGAGGAGTTGGCGTTGTTATAGGAAGTGAAGGCTTTGGAATGAGTAGATTAGTAAAAGAAAATTGCGATTTCTTAATAAAAATCCCAATGGAAGGCTACATAAATTCACTTAATGCATCAGTTTCAGCAGGAATAGTAATGTATGAAATTATGAAACAAAGGAGGAACGCATAATATCAATTATATTTAGGATATTAGAAAAAATCTAAAAAAGCAAAATTGTTATTATGCTAAAACTAAATGAAACCAAATAAATTAAAAAGAAATTTAATTATTATAATTACTGTAACAATATTACTTGTGGCAACAATATTTGTCCTATATATGACAACTGATATATTTAGAACAAAGAGAGATGCTTTTTTTAGGTATGCTTTGCAAATACCAGAAATTTTTGATGTGCTAGAAACAAGTGATGAATATCAAACATTTCAAAAAACAAAACAAAATAATACATACACAACTACAGGTGAAATGAGAATTACCAGTTCAGAGAATATTGCAGATCAAAGTATCTTAAATAAAGTAAATATGACTGTGTTTGGAAAAACAGATTATAAAGCAGAGAAATCAAATTATGATATATCAATAAGAAGTAATAATAATGAGCTTTTTAATATGACGGTTGCGCAAGATAAGGATTTATATGGTTTTTATTCTGAACAAATAGCTGATGGATATATAGTTTTTAGAAATGATAATTTGACTGACTTAGCTACAAAAATGAATATAGAAAATGCAGAAAATTTACCTGACCAAATAACATTCTTCAATAAAGATGAAATTTTAAAAGTATCTAGAATCGAAGAAAAGCATATAGAGCAATATGTAAAAATGATTAGAAATCAGGCTCCTGATACATCATATAGTAAAAATGTAAAAGAAAGAATTGAAATAGAAGGACAAAAGTATGATACAACTTCGTATACATTAAGTTTAAATTCTGAACAAAATAGTAATTTGCAAATATCAATTTTGAATGAATTAGTACAAGATAGCATAATGATGAATTTTATAACATCAAAATGTAGGTTGCTTAACTTAAACAATGATTATACAGATGTAAACACATTAAATAGTATGATGAGGCAAAGAATAGAAGATTTGCAAAACAATCCAAAAATCGCAGGAGACTTTTCTATTACTGTATATGAATATAGACAAAAGAATATTCAAACAAAAATACAAATAGGAACGCAAACTATAACAATTTCAAATATAAATAATGATGAAGATAAGTTTGTGACAATTAAGATTGAAGAGGAAGCGGAGCCTACTATAGATTTAAAAATAGAAAATAACAATAATACTTATACAATAAAATTACAAAAAGATGATGACGGAATTATTGACAGTATAGAAATCATTTATAATATGACAGGAACAGTTGCAGAAAATAATGTTCAAAATCATATGACAATAAATTTGGTAGATGGAATAAAATCAGTAAGTTTTGAATATAATGATACAATTAACTTCACAAATGATGTGGGGGAATTTAAAAATATGCAAGATGGAAAAGTAGCAGTAATTAATGACTATGATCAAGATTACTTAAATGAATTCCTAACTACTGTTAAAAATCAAATAAATTCTGTGTATATATCACAAGGAGCATCAATAGGAATAAATTTGGACCCACTATTTGAATAATATGATAATATAAAAGACACTAATAGAACATTAAGAAAAGTATTAGTGTCTTTTTATTTAATTTCTAACAGTAAACATTTTTGAGAAATACAATTATTAATATAAAAAAATATACTAACTGTGAGGACATATAAAAAGTAAACATAAAACAATAAAAATGAATATAAATAAAAAAATAGATAAAAATAAAATGAAAAGAGTAGTAAAATTAAAAGATAAAACAGAAAACAAAAAAGCTCAAAGTATAAAAAAATGCTAAGATATAGGGGCAAAAATGCACCAAATTTAGCTTTGTGAAAAAAATATGAAAAAACTTGAAAAAATTTTGAAAAAAGTGTTGACTTTTGAGATTCAAGATAGTATAATAAAATACGTTCCGGTCAGGAACACAAAGTACATTGAAAAGTAAACAATGAATCTTTTGAGAAACCAATAAAATTGCGGTAGTTTAAGTACTACTAAAAGA
>CALXWM010000039.1 GCA_944392425.1 uncultured Clostridia bacterium | reverse complement strand
AAAATATTAAGAAAAAATAAATAATTTATAAATAAAAAATAAATAAACACGTGTTAAAATAAAAAACGAAAGGGAGGTTAAAAATGGAAACAATATTAAAATGTGAAAGCTTATGCAAAACATTTGGTAAAAAGCAAATTCTAAAAAACGTTTCCTTAGAAGTAAAAGAAGGAGACATATTAGGCTTTATAGGGCCAAATGGAGCTGGAAAAACCACAACAATAAAATTAATATTAGGACTTCAAAGTATAACAAGTGGAAAAGTTAGTATTAATGGATATGATATTGAAAAAGACTTTACAAACGCAATAAAAAAAGTCGGAGCAATAGTAGAAAATCCAGATATGTATATGTATTTATCAGGATATCAAAATCTAAAACTTGTAGCAAATTTATATAAAAATATAGGAACAGAAAGAATAGATGAAGTAGTAAAACTAGTAAAGCTAGAAAAAAGAATAAATGATAAGGTATCAAAATATTCATTAGGAATGAGGCAAAGATTAGGAATTGCACAAGCAATTCTGCATAAACCTAATTTACTAATATTAGATGAACCTACAAATGGATTAGACCCAGAGGGTATTAAAGAAATGAGAGAGTTACTGGTAAATCTCGCAGAAAAAGAAAAAATGGCAATTCTAATATCTAGCCACAACTTAGCAGAATTAGATAACTTCTGTACAAAAGTTTGTATAATAAAAAATGGAGAAGTAATAGAAACAAGTGAAATTTCTAAAATAAAACATGAAGCAAATAATGAAATAGAAATATTTGAAGTAGATAATGCAGAAAAAGCAGAAAAAATATTAAGTATGGACTTAAGAAATAATAAAATATTAGGGCTAGAGGTAAAAGACAGCAAAATACTAAAAGTTAATATTTCAAAAGAAGAAGTACCATATATAATAAGTAAATTAGTAGAAAACAATATAAAAATTTACGAAGTAAAACAGGAAGAGAAAACACTTGAAGAGGCATTCTTTGAAAAGACAGGGGGGAACGTAATTGAGTAATTTAATAAAAAATGAATTGACCAAAATTTTTAAAAAGAAAACAATTTATATAACAATGATTTTAATATTTTTACTAATGATATTTATAAATTGTATTAATAAATATTCAAATTCATCATCATATTCTGCATATATGTATAGCGAAAGCTACATAAACAGCATAAAAGAAGAACTTTCTAATTTGAATCCAGAAAAACCTAGTGATGTCACATTATATATAAATTTAAAATCAGAATTAGATTTATCTAATTTAATGGAAAAATACAAAGATTCAGATTGGAAATTAAGTATCATAAACGACAGAATTTCTCCATATATCACAGAAATAAACACATACACATATGGAGCAGAAAAAAGTGAAGAGCAAGCGAGAAAAGCAACTGAAGAAATGGAAAATATTATAGCAAAATTAGATGAAAATGACTGGAAATACTTTGCAAATGAAGATTTACAAAATGCAAATAATAAAATAGAAGAATTAAATAAGCAAAAAGCACAAACACAAGATACAGAAATAATAAAAGGATTAAATAATGAAATAGAAAATGCAAAAGTAGAAAAAGAAATTGCAGAATATAGATTAAAAAAGAACATACCATATGGAGTGGATTACCTAAATATAGCATTAACAAGATATCAAACATCATCAGAAACTTTAATTTCATATGATTTAGAAAATAAAGAATTGGACTTTGAAGAACAAAAAGAGTATAATGATGCTTTAACTACTAAAGAAGAAAGCAGATATATAATAGAAACAGGAACAGACATAAATAAATCAGATAGTTTAAAAGGAAGTTTGCAGTACTTTTATTCTCAATACGGAGTATTTATAATTGTTGTAATTATAATGATTGCAGGAACAATTGTAAGTGAAGAATGGGGTAAAGGAACAATAAAACTATTATTGGTAAAACCATATACTAGAACTCAAATACTATTATCAAAATTCTTAACAGTACTTATAATAAGCGCATTTGTAATAGTATCTACAATCTTAATGCAAATATTAGTGGGTGGAATATTATTTGGATTTGAAAGCCTATTTGAACCTGTTGTTGTATACAACTTAAGTACAAATGTAATACAAGAAATGAATATATTTGCTTACTTAGGAATACAAACATTAACACAATTACCAATAATAATATTACTAGCAACATTAGCATTTGCAATAAGCACTATATTCTCAAACAGTGCTCTAGCAATAACAGTATCACTTTTAGGATATATGGGTGCATCAATAATAAATCAACTAGCAATGGCATATAACTTAACATTTATGAAATACTTCGTTACAATGAACTGGGATTTAAACCAGTACTTATTCGGAGGACTACCATATATGGAAGGAATGAATTTAATAACATCTATAATTATATGCGTAATATATCTACTAATAATGTTAATACCAACATTTATAATATTTAAAAAGAGAAATATAAAAAATATATAGAATTCCCCTTATAATAAGAAAAGTGGCTTCGCCACATGCCACGAGCTTCGCTCGGACTGCCCAAGGTAACTTTATCTTGAAATATAGGCAAAATCTTCGATTTTTCCTATATTATAAAAAAATCAGAAATCGATATGATTTCTGATTCTTTTTTAACAATAAAATTTAACATCGTCTGTATTATCAATATGATAAAATTCTTTCCATTTAGAGATAATTAAAAAGTAATGTTTTGATACTATATCTAATAATTTATTCAAATCATTTTGAGAAATTTGACTTTTATTATTTGCTAATATGCAACCACCAGATTGAGTTATCCAGACCTTAGTAGAATTTTTAGTTGGATTTCCTTTAGAAATATGTATGTGGATTGGTTCATTATTTTCATTTGACCAAAAATAAATCTTATATCCGAAAACTTTCAAAAATACTAGGCAAGTTTAAGTCCTCCTTCTTTAGCATATTTATAAAATAAATCAGAACTATTTTTTACTACTTGTTTGAAAAATTCAATTTCATCATTACTATAATTTCCTTCCCAAACGGTAACTTCGTATGTAGGTAATTTTATTCTAACGGAATCAAATCCATTTGAGGTAGGTCTTTCAAAATGAACGTCAATGCATTCAAGACCATTATCATCTGTATAGATATTGGAAAACATTACTTCAGTACCATCTGAATATTTTACATATGGATACATCATAATAGGCACACTCCTTATTTTATATAATTAGCAAAATTTATTAATTCAGTATTATATAAAAAAATTCTTACTTCTAGTATTAACACAAAGAAGTAAGACTTTAGATTTGGTTGCGGGGGCAAGACTCGAACTTGCGACCTTTGGGTTATGAGCCCAACGAGCTGCCAACTGCTCCACCCCGCGATGTATTAACAGTATAATTATACATCGATTTAGACTATTTGTCAACATTTTTAAAATTATTATATAATATTATATGCAAAAAGTTTAACTTTATGATAAATTTTAATAAATCAAAGAAAAATTTTTACAATAGATACTAAAAAAGAGAGCTTCCTCCAATATAGAAGCTCTCACACAGGGGATTATTTACTAGAAAATGAACAAATTCGTATAGGCAACACTTCCTTTCTCTTAACTTAGTTATATTCTATCCATAAATTATGTCTAAAATATGTACAAAATCTGGAGTTTATGCAAATATTTTACGATGGGGACGGAGCAAAACGTAAAAAATATATAAATTTTACGAAAAGGACCGTCCCAAAAGTAAAATTTTTTGACACAATTAAAACTATATGATATAACATACACTTGAAAGAGGGAAACATGGGGAAAAAACTAATTATAACAGAAAAGCCATCAGTAGCAATGGAATTTTCAAAAGCGTTAAAAATAAATACAACAAGAAAAAATGGATATCTAGAATCAGAAAACTGGATAATTACATGGTGCGTAGGACATTTAGTTACCATGAGTTATCCAGAAAAATATGATGAAAAATTAAAATTCTGGAGATTAGATACTTTGCCATTTATCCCAAAAGAATGGAAGTATGAGATAATTCCAGCAGTTGAAAATCAGTTTAATATAGTAAAAGGGTTATTACAAAGAGAAGATGTAGAAGTTATATATAATGCAGGAGACTCTGGAAGAGAAGGAGAATACATACAAAGATTAGTTTTTATGATGGCTCAGCCAAACCAAAAAGCAGAAATAAAAAGAGTATGGATAGATTCTCAAACAGAAGAAGAAATTAAAAGAGGAATTGATGAGGCAAAACCAGAATCTGAATATGATAGTTTATCTGATAGTGCTTATTTAAGGGCTAAAGAAGATTATCTTATAGGAATAAATTTTTCAAGAATGCTCTCTATAATATATGGTAGAAGGTTAGCAAAAGAAATAAATGAAGAGAAAGCCTCTATATCTGTTGGCAGAGTTATGACTTGCGTATTGGGAATGATAGTTGAAAGAGAAAGAGAAATACGTAATTTTGTCAAAGTACCTTTTTACAAAATAAATGGTGACTTTACTAAATTTGGAGCTGAATGGAAAGTAACAGAAACATCATGTGTTTACCAAACTCCAAAGTTATATAATGATAATGGTTTAAAAAAGAAAGAAGATGCGGAAAACTTTATAAAATCTTTAGAAGGAAAAGAAGCACTTGTAGAAGAAGTAAAAAAATCAAAGCAAAAAGAAAATGCACCACTTTTATTTAACTTAGCAGAAATCCAAAATGAATGTACAAAAAGATTTAAAATAAAGCCAGACGAAACACTTGAAATAATACAAAACCTTTATGAAAAAAAGCTTGTAACATATCCTAGAACAGATGCGAGGGTACTTTCAACAGCAGTTGCAAAAGTAATTAATCAAAACTTAAATGGAATTGCTTCGGGTTACAAAGACAAAGAAGTTCAAGGCTATATAAAACAAATGAAAGAAGAAAAATTTTCTACAAATTTGGTAAAAACAAAATATGTTAATGATAGCAAAATAACAGACCACTATGCAATAATTCCAACAGGAAAAGGATATGAAAATCTGAACTCTTTGCCAGATTTGCAAAAGGAAGTATACAAAGTAATTGTAAAAAGATTTTTAGCAATATTTTATCCACCAGCAGAATTTAATAAAATGAGCATTACAGTAAATGTTGGCGGAGAAAAGTTTTATGCTAATACTAAAGTTTGCACAAAACAAGGATATCTAACAGTATTAAAAAAATCCACAAATGATGAACAAAATGTGGAAAACATAGATGTAAAAAAAGGTGAAAAGTTAGATGTTAAAGAATATACAATAAAAGAATCTGAAACAACACCGCCAAGCAGATATAATTCAGGCTCTATAATTCTAGCAATGGAGAATGCAGGAAAGCTCATAGAAGATGAAGAACTAAGAGAACAAATAAAAGGTGCGGGAATTGGTACAAGTGCAACTAGAGCAGAAATAATTAAAAAACTGGAAAAAATAAAATATATTCAAATAAATACAAAAACGCAGATAATTACACCAACTCAAAAAGGAGAATATATTTATGATATTGTAAAAATATCAATGGCAGATATGCTAAATCCAAAGCTAACAGCTAGCTGGGAAAAAGGATTAGATATGGTTGCAAAAAAAGAAATCAAAGGAGATATATTTATGCAAAAATTAGAAAATTACATAAATAGCAAATTTGATAAATTAGTAATAAGAAGATAATTGTTGTTAATTAGCATCACTTTACATAACCACAAAAAACTTTATAAAACCATATCAAAAATTAAAAAAATAAACCGTACCAATCACCGCAAATCATTACGGCTACGAGCATTTACCAATATATTCTACTTTACAAATTATAATATTTATGATATAAAGTTTAGGAAAAATAAAAACGGCGACTTTCTAAACGGATTATAAAAAAATAATTGGAGGGTGATTAAAATTAGTAGTTTGAAAAAAGTTGTAATTGGTTTTAGAAAAATCATCAAAATTTTAATAATACTAGTTATAGCAGCAGTACTAATATTAGGAATAATAAAAGTAACATATAAGCAAACATATAGTGTAAGCTTAAATGGAGAAATAATTGGATATACCCAAGACAAAGTAGCTCTGCAAAAAAGAATAAACGACTACATAAATACAGGCAATGGAGATAATGTAGCATTTGTTGAAGTAAAAGAGATGCCAGAATACACAGCGTGTCTTTTAAAAAATGAAATTGAGACAAATGATAACGAAATATTTAACAAAGTTGTATCTTCAGGAATATCATATTATAAGTATTATGCAATAACAGAAGATGAAGATGAAAAAGCATATGTAAAAACATTTGCAGATGCTGAATCAGCTGTAAATCAATTAAAAGAAAAGAAAAGTACAAATTCAGAAAAATTAGGAATTGTAGAAAAATATTCAACAGAACAAGCTGAATACAAAACAGTAGAAACCTGTGTGTCAGAATTATATAAAGAAAAGAAAGTGGTAGTTGCACAAACTAAAACGATTCCAAAAGCAACATATACAGGACCAAGTGTACCAACAAGTTTAGGTATATCACTAGTTAAGCCTGTATCAGGAACAATAAGCTCAAGATTTGGAATAAGATCAAGAGATAATCATAAAGGTTTAGACATTGCAGCACCAAAAGGAACAGCAATAAAAGCATCCGCATCAGGAACGGTTATATTTTCAGGATTTGGTGCAAATGGAAATGGGTACTCTGGTTATGGCTACACAGTAGCAGTAAAGTCTAATAGCTCAGTAACAATCCTTTATGCACATTGCAGTAGCTTATATGTAAAAGCAGGACAAACAGTATCACAAGGACAAGTTATTGCAGCAGTTGGATCAACAGGTATTTCAACTGGGAACCATTTACACTTTGAAATTAGAGTAAATGGAAGAGCTGTAAATCCACAAAATTACATATATAAATAAAAAAACAAAATTCCCAAAGTCTAATATAATTGACTTTGGGAATTTTTAACTTAAAAGAAAAAATATAAAAAACTAAAAATTAAATTGATTAGCCATTTTTTGAATTTCACTCATATCTGCTGGGTCAGCAGGTTTGTAGTATCCTTTAGACTTGGCAACCTTAAATAATTCATATTGAAAATTCTCACTTCCATCTCTTAATTGTTGAAGTGTTTGTCTTAATTGCATATTTTCTGTTTCAGAAATTGCAGTTTGATAACTAGAAAGACCAGCCTTTGTACTTTCTAATACATCATTAACCATTGTTTTCTCGTCCATAAATATCTCCTTTCATAAAAATCAAACTTTGCAAACTTTAAAAATAATTTGCTGAAATGAATAAAAATAAAAAAATTAGTTTTCTAAAAATGTCATAAGTGTTTGTTTAGTATTTAAACTATCTTGAGCAGCTTTAGTAAAAAGCTGTTTTATTTGTGGGTCAACAGCTGTACTTGCATATTGATTTAATTTTGCATAACAAGTATCAGAAGAACCAATAAAATGTCTTAAGTTTTGTAATTCTACTTTACTTAAATTAGCCATAATTATCCTTCCTTTCATCAAAATATATATATATTTTTTGCAATTTTTAAAAATTTATTCAAAGTTATTTTTAACAAAAAAATCAAAATTATGTTAGAGATTGGTGAAATTATAAACAAAGTCCCAATATATTTTCTGGAGCATTTCAGCGAACTGTAACATAATTTTTATGTTTTTTATAAAATATAAAAGAAAGGAGGGAAATTTTTGAAAAAAATATTAACTATAATTTTAATGATAATAATTGTACTTCAAATATCAATTTCAAAAGTAGAAGCAATCGAACCAGTATCTAGTGAAATATATGAGGGCATTGATGTAAGCAATTGGCAAGGAAATATTAATTTTACAGAAGTTGCAAATAGCGGAATACAAGTTGTATACATAAAAGCAACGCAAGGAACAACATATGTTTCACCAACATTTGAACAAAGCTACCAAAATGCAAAAACCAATGGACTTAAAATTGGATTTTATCACTATGTAACTGCAAGAAGCGAGGAAGAAGCAAGGCAAGAGGCACAATTTTTTGCTTCAAAAATTGCAGGAAAAGAAGTAGATTGCAGACTAGCAATGGATTTTGAAGAGTTTGGAAATTTAAACAATGAAGAAATAAATGCAATTGGATTAGCTTTTATTAAAAGATTAGAAGAGTTAACTCAAAAGCCAGTAGTTATTTATAGCAATAGTTATACAGCAAGAACTATTTGGAATGAAGAAATAGCTAGTTATCCACTTTGGGTAGCAGAGTATGGAGTAAGTAGTCCTCAAGATAATGGAAAATGGAGCACTTATATTGGGTGGCAATATACAGATACAGGAGAAGTTAGTGGAATAAATGGATATGTAGATAGAAACAAATTTACAAAAGAAATATTTATAAATGAAAATGACAGTCCTAGTGAAATTCTACCAGAAGTGGAAGAGCCTACTGGAAATTATAGAACAATAACAATAGCACGAGGAGATACACTTTCACAAATAGCAAGAATTTATGGCACAACAGTGCAAGAACTAGTAAGAATAAATAACATACAAAATCCAAATCTTATATATGCAGGCGAAACCTTAAGAGTACCTATAACTACATCTGGAGGAGATGATCCATTAGAAGAAATAGTTTATATAGTTAGAAGGGGAGATACTTTAAGTAGAATAGCATTAAACTATGGAACAACAGTATCACAAATTGTACGAGAAAACAATATTTCAAATCCAAATTTAATATATCCTGGTCAAAGACTAGTAATACAAACACAAGGTATGGAAGCCGAACTAGGACACACTTGTTATAAAGTTATAAGGGGTGATACTTTATATTCAATTGCTAGAAGATATAATACAACAATAGCAAATATAGTAATGCTAAATAGAATTCAAAATCCAAATTTAATTTATCCGGGACAATGTTTAAAATTAAGAAGATAGATTGCTACAGTGCACATTCAAATTATTTGATTAAGCTTCAATATACATTCTTCCGCATTTGCCTCAAGGTTTCTCTTACGCGAAAGTGCTTGCACTCTCCGACTACGCTTCTAAGATAAAGACATATGTGCCTAGCTTCTTTGTTAGCTACGTTGCACTAAAAGCTCCAAAATGTATATTAAAGCTTATAAATAATAACCGAGAACTGTAACAATTTAGATAAAAGTAACATAGCATAAAATATAAAAAAGCTATTAATTTAATTATGGAGGAATGCGAAAATGGCAAAAATTAAAGTGTATAATAATGATACAAATAGGATGGAAACATATTACAGAGGAGAAAGGGAGGCTATGCCATATGTTACAAATAGAACACTAACAGTAGGAGAATTTAGAGGTTCAAGCAATAGTCCAACACTATGGACAGAAAAAAGATGTATGCAGGCATGGAATAGTCAAAGATATGCATTTGGTGGACCTATACCAGTTGGCTATGCATTTAAAAGACCATGGGAAGGTGGTCACAGCAATTTTTCACATGACTGAATACATACAGTTGAACATATAAAAATTAGCAATAGAAGATAGATATAATTTGTGTTTTTAGATTAAATTTTATAAATAAGATAGTTATTTTTTAGAGGATATGATATATTATAGAAAAAAGATTTTATATGAGGTATTAAATGAAAAATAAATTAAAAAACATAGTAATAGCACTTATCTTAATTTTTATAATAGTAATTTTAAGTATAATTTACACAAATAATAATTCGACTAATTCAGAAATAGATTATAAGTACACCAATATAAATATTGATTCTAACCAATTAAATATATTCTATTTTAATGTAGGACAAGCAGATTGTACATTAATAACAATTAATAATAAAAACATGCTAATTGATGCTGGGCAAGAATCTGATGGTGAGTATATAGTAGAATTTTTAGAAGAAAAGAACATAAAAAAATTAGATTATTTTATCATTACACATGGAGATATAGATCATAGTGGTGGAGCAAAAGATATAATAAATAGTATAAATATAGAAAATATGTTTATGCCACAAGGAATAATAGAAAGTGAGGAAGAATATCAAGAAATAAAAGAATTAGCAGAAAAACAAGAAATACAAATGCCTAAAGTGGAAGTAGACCAAGAATTTGCTTTAGATGTAGCAAGTTTTGAAGTTATATCAGTCAAAAATAATATTGATTGTGAACCAAATGATAGTTCAATAGTTATAAGGTTAAATTATCTGAATACAAATTATTTGTTTATGGGTGATGCTACAACAGATATAGAAGATGAAATTGAATGTGCTACAGTAGATGTTTTAAAAGTAGGACATCATGGTTCAGGTAGTAGCACATCTACAGAATTTTTAGAAAAAGTACAACCTAAGTATGCAATTATTTCAGCTGGAAACCATAAAGGTTACAATCATCCATCAGAGGAAGTTTTAGAAAGATTAAGAAATTTTGGAATTAGAGATGAAAACATATATATAACTAAAAATCAAGGCACAATTTAGGTTATGAGTGATGGTAATAATATTAGTATAGAATGTAGAGAAGATATCAATTTAGATGGGACAGGTAGATTAAGTTTTAAGAACATATTTTATGTATGTTCTTTTTGTTTAATAGGAAATAGAAAATAAGTTGAATAAAAAACATTGTTTTTTTAGTAAAAGCATAGTATAATTATATTAGTTTTTTCAAAGATACTTTTGATTCATCTATTTTAGTTAACTAATTTGTTTGAAAAATTTTAAATCAGCATTTAATGAAGTGAAAAATTCTGCGATTGTTTATAATTCTAATTAAAAATCCTTTATAACAAAAAAGTTTTAAAAATAAAATATGAGAGGTGATTGGTATAGATTTAGAAATAGGTAAAATATTAGAAAATACTAAGGAAAAATTAAATGATGGGATACAAAATTTTTGTAATGAATTATCAGATTATTTAAGAGATAAAGAAAAGCTAACAGAAGATACGCTCGACTTATTAAAAACCTTTAATAATGAGATTAATGACAAGTATTTTTATATTGTAAGTGGAGAGGAATTTTTTAGTTTTCAAACATATGAAAATGGAAAATGGATATCTTCCGGAACAATGCATAAGTCAGAATTTCCAGAGAATACGGAAATTGGAACAGCATTGAGATGGAAAAATGGAGAGTTTGTAGTAGATAAAGAACTTACTGAAAAATTGGCAAAGCAAGAGCAAGAAATAGATAACTCTGTAAAAGAATTATATAACAGTTTTAGAACAGAAGGAACATATTATAAAGTAGAAGAATTAGAGGGAGATTATGTTACACTTATAAATCAAGATACAGGTGTAAGATTTGGAGAAACTACATTTTCTCAAGAATTCTATAATAGTTTGAGCCCTGGTATGATGTTAAAATATGAACATGGAAAATATGTTATAGATAATAATTATTTAAACAATGAAACAAAAAAAATTATTGATGAAGATGAATTGATTGCACAAACAGTACAAAAAATAAAAGGTCAATCAAATGAAATAAATCAAGTAGAAAAAGTTCTAGATTTTGTATCAGATCTATTAATAGATTTAATTGAAACAAAAGGATATGGAGATATCAATACATATTTTGTCATGAGACAAAAGGATGGAAAAGTAAATGTCGCTCAAAGATTTGGAACTTTAGTTAGTAGCTGGGTAGATGTTGAAGGCGATAAAAATGATATTGAATTTGGGACTATTTTAAGAAAAAAAGATGGAAAATTTGTTATAGATGAAGAGTTAACAAAAGAAAGCCTAACAAAGATTAGAAATATAGAAGGGTTATAATTAATGGAACTCTATGGCTATGTTTTAGTTGACTGCATATATGCAGAGTGTGGTATTGATTGGTAGAAAAGTTGAATGGTAATGCGAATTTTACTCAACTTGTTGAGGAAAATGTAAATTTGTGATATAGTGTGGCTAGAGAGTTAGGGGTGTAAGATTATGAAATTAATATGTAAGATAACGGACGAGGATATTGGAGAAAAAATTATCGATATGGAAGATCCTAGATTAAGATTAGGAGCAAGAGGTATTGTTATAAGAGAAGATGGAAAAATTGCTATATTTAACAAAAGTAATAAAAATGAGTATAAATTACCTGGCGGAGGATTAGAAGGAGAAGAAAAGCCAGAGGAAGCATTTAAAAGAGAAGTTTTAGAAGAAACTGGTTGTGAAATAGAAATAATAGAAACTTTAGGAATAACAGAAGAATACAAGTCGCTAAATAATTTTAAACAGATTTCCTATGTGTATATAGGTAAAGTTCTAAAAGATACTAAGCAATTAAATGTAACAGAGAAAGAAAAAGATGAAGGAGCTAAATTATTGTGGGAAACTCCTGAAAAGGCATTAGAACTTATTACAGATTGTTTTAATAAATTAGTTGCATCAAAATATGCATCTATTTATAGTACAAAATTTGTTGTCTTAAGAGACAGAAGAATTTTGGAGTATTATTTAAGTATTTCAGAAAAAATATAGTTGAAGGAGAGAGTTTATGAAAGTAATAGTAGGTGGAATTATAGAGAAAAACGGAAAATATTTATTAGTACAAGAAGCCAAGAAAAAATGTTATAAAAAATGGAATTTTCCAGCAGGACATTTAGATTTTAATGAAAGTTTAGAACAAGGTGCAATTAGAGAAATTAAAGAAGAAACAGGATGTGATGTAGAATTAAATGGAGTTTGTTATATTGCTAACAGAATTTTGGAAGATGATTTATTTGTAATGATAGTTTTTAATGCTAAATTAATTAAAGAAAATATTGAATACGATAAAGAAGAAATCTTGGATGTAAAATGGTTTGCTTATGATGAAATAGTGAATAAAATGGCTGATAAACTAAGAGGGAGTTATGTTAAAAAAGCAGTTTATAATCAAAAAAACAACTTAATTGCACCAATTGAAATTGTAAATATTTTAAACGATTAAAGGGCAGGAAGAATATGGAAAAGATTATAGTTTTAGGAACTGGTAGTGGAATAACAATAAATTGTTATAGTTTAAGTGCATTACTTGAAAATAATAAAGGAAATTATTTATTAATTGATACTGGAAGTGGTAATCAAATATTAAATCATCTAAAAATGAAAAATATTGATATAAATAGAATACATGATATTTTTATATCTCATAAACATATAGATCATTTATGGGGAATTGTCCCACTTTTAAGATATATTATGCAACAATATAGTAAACACAATTATAGTGGCATTTTGAATATATATTGTGCAGAAGAAATAAAAGAAATAGTTGATATGTTTATTAGAGAGACATTCCATAAAGCCCATGAAAATTTATATAAAGAAATAGTGAAATATCATTTTTGCGAAGACGGTAAGAAATTTAATATTATAGGTTATGAAGTAGAGGCAATTGATACAGAATCTATTGAATGTACACAATATGGATTTAAAACCACTCTAAATTCAGGAAAAACCTTAGCATTTTTAGGTGATGTTCCTTGCAGTAAAAATGTATATTCAAGAATTAAAAATCTAGATTGGGTATTACATGAGGCAATGTGCCTAGAAAAAGATAAAGAAAAAGTAAAACCACATGAAAAAAATCATTCAACAGTAAAAGATGTTGCTATTACAATGAATAACTTAAATGTAAAAAATTTATTATTATGGCATTGTATCGATAGTGATATAGAAAATCGAAAAGAATTATTTACTAAAGAAGCAAAAGAATATTTTCAAGGAAATGTATATGTACCAGATGATTTAGATGAAATTGAATTATAAA
>CALXWM010000038.1 GCA_944392425.1 uncultured Clostridia bacterium | reverse complement strand
ATTAAGTGAGAGAACGGAAAGAAGCATGAGGTAAAGTTTACCTTATTCTACTATATATTTTTGAGTGTGCTATATATTTAATTTAATATTTTGTATATAGTATACAAAACTTTTCTGGTGATTATGACATAGAGGAAATACCCGTTCCCATCCCGAACACGGAAGTCAAGCTCTAATGTGCCGACGATACTTGCGAGTTACCTTGCTTGGAAAATAGGTTGTCGCCAGATTTTTTTATTTATTTTTAGCTTTAATATAAAATAATAAATTTGCATGAATAGACATATATAATATAAATTAACTAGATTTATATTATATATGTCTATTTAAAATCAATATAACCACATATTTTCCTTTACTTTAAAATATAAATAAGATAAAATAGTAAATAGATATTAATAATAGAAAGGAAAGCATAATGGATAATTACTATATTGTAGACGATGGAAAAACACAATTACTTAAATTCAAAAAATTAGATGAATTTAAGGATAAAGTAGAACTAGTATATTCATTAAAAGCATATGATAATGGCTTTAAATATGATTTAAAAGAAAATTCAATTGTAGATGTTAGACTAACTAAATTTGATAAAATTGCACAAAGTTTAAATATAGATAAAACAAAAATTATATTACCAAAACAAACACATAAAGATAATATTAGAATTATTGAAGAAAAAGATATTGTAGATAGTAATAATAATTGTACAAAAAAAGAAGATTTAGACAATAAAACTAATTACATAAAAAAAGATAATTTAGATAATATTGATTCAAATTTAGTAACAAATCTTTTTTATAAATTAAGAGATATAGATGGTTTGATTACCAATGTTAAATGTGCAATTTTAGCAACAACATTTGCAGATTGTACACCTCTATTCTTTTATGACCCTATAAAGAATGTAATAGGAAATATACATTCTGGATGGCCTGGAACAACTAAGAAAATAGGTGCTAAAGCTATAGATATGTTAGTAAAACAAATGGGATGTAATCCAAAAAACATATTATGTTTTATAGGACCACATATTAGAAAAGAATGCTTTTTAGTAAATGATGACGTAAAAGAAATTTTTGAAAAGACTTTTACGGATATTTGCAAAAATTACAATGTAATAGAAGAAACAAACATGCATAATGAAAAGGGCAAGCAATATAGAATAGATACTACTTTAATTAACAAAATAATGCTAAAAGAAAAAGGAATACTAGAAGAAAATATATATGATTGTAATCTATGTACAGTATGCAACAAGGATATGTTTCATTCTAGAAGAGCAGAAGGCATTAATTACGAAGTAAATACAGGGATAATGTATTTGAAATAAAATATGAATTTTGAGTAGCTATGTAGCTACTTTTTTCTATGTAAATTCGTTTTTTTCTATTGTTAAAATACTCACTTTATGATAATATTATAAAAGAAAAATTATGAAATTAAAGCATTTACAAAAAAATTTGATAAAAGGAGTTTAAGTAATTATGATAAAAAAATTGCCATATGGAATAAGTAATTATGAGGAACTAATTAGAGATAATTATTATTATGTAGATAAAACAAAATATATAGAAATGCTAGAAAATTTAGCGGAAAAAAGAATAATGCTTTTGCGACCAAGAAAGTTCGGAAAAACTTTATTTACAAGTACTTTAGAGAATTATTATGATATTTTAAAGAAAGATAAATTTGAAGAACTATACAAAGATACTTACATAGGTAAGCATCCAACTAACTTAAAAAATAGTTATCATATATTAAGATTTAATTTCTCAGGAATAGATACGTCAACTGTAGAAACAACAATTAATGGTTTTAAAAGAGAAGTTGCATCATCCATTAAATTATTTGTAGAAAGATATGGACTTGATTTTTATGTGAATACGGAAGATGAAGCAGAAAATATATTAGACAATTTAATTAAAGCCTTTTTAGTCCAAAGGGCAAATGATAAAATTTATGTAATTATAGATGAATATGACCATTTTGCAAATGAATTATTAGGGTTTTACCCAGCTCAATTTAAAGATTTAGTATCAAAGAATGGAAAAGTTAGAAAATGGTATGAAATATTAAAAAAGGGAACCGAGACTGTTATAGACAGAATATTTATAACAGGTGTATCACCAATCACGTTGGATAGCTTAACTTCAGGATTTAACATTTGCTCTGATAAAACACAAAATGCAAAATTAAATGAGATGCTAGGTTTTACAGGAATTGAATTGCAAGAATTAATGGACAAGCAGGAAATAACAAAAGAAATGCAATTAGAATTATTACCAATAATGAAAGAATATTATGATGGCTATAAATTTTCTTTGGAAGGAAAAGAAAGAATATATAACTCAAATATGTGCTTATATTTTTTAAATAGTTACTTAGAAAGTAAAGAGTTTCCTAGAAATTTAGTAGATGTAAATATAGCAAGTGATTATAGCAAAATAGGTAAAATGTTAGATTTATGCAAAGGAGAAAAACGAGCAGAAATAATAGAAAAAACAGTATCTGGTGAGGGCATATTATCGGAAATAACACAAAAATTCAATCCAGCAATTGAGTTTACTGATACAGACTTGGTGTCAATGTTATACTATTTAGGATATTTGACAATATCTGATGAGAAATTAGGAAAGCCAGAATTAAAAGTGCCAAATAAAGTAATGAGAGAAATATATTCAGAATATTTTATGAAACTATTAGATGATGATGCAAAAATGCAGATAGATAATGATGAATATAATCAAATATTAGAAGAGTTAGCATTAGAAGGTAAAATAGATAAAATAATAGAAATATTGCAAAAGTATTTAAAAAATCTATCAAACAGAGATTATCAAAGATTTGATGAAAAATATATAAAATTAATTTTTTACTGCATATCAATGAATTTAAAAATATATACAGTAAAATCTGAGCTAGAAGTACAAAGAGAATATCCGGATATACTTTTAGTCCCAAGAGACAGAAGTAAGGGTTATAATATTGTAATGATAGAATTCAAATATCTAAAAAAGGGAGAAGAAAAGAAACTAAAAGAAAAACAAAAAGAAGCAAAAGAGCAAATACTTAGGTATAGCAATTTTGATGAAATTAAAGACATAGAAAAATTGAACAAATATACAGTAGTTGCAATAAATGACAAAATATATGTAGAGAAAATTTAATCATTTCAGGAGGAAATTTAATGCTTGCAAACAAATTAAAAAGAGGAGATACAATAGGAGTTGTATGTCCATCAGATAAAGTAAATGACGAAGACATACCAGAAATAAAAGAAGCAGAAAGACTTCTAAAAGAAAGAGGATATAATGTTGTATTTGGCAAAAACGTATATAAAAATACAACTGGATATGGAGCAACAGCTGAGGAAAAAGCAGAAGATATTAATGAAATGTATGCAAATAAAAATATAAATGCCATAATGTCATTAAAAGGTGGATTCAATTCAAATAGTGTTTATGAATACTTAGATTTAAACACAATAAAATCAAATAACAAAATTATATGTGGTTATAGTGACTCAACATCATATATAAACTACATTCACGAAAAAACAGATAACATAGGCTTTATTGGACCAAATTTTAAATCATTAAATGCTCCAGATACAAACTACTATTTACTTAATGAAATGTTAAAAAGACTAGAAAGCAATTATTATGATTTAGCAACAGATGACTCAGAATTTAGATTGATAAAAGAGGGACAAGCAGTAGGTGAGCTAATTGGTGGAAATTTATCTTTAACAACAGGTTTAATAGATGAAATAGATTTTACAAACAAAATACTATTTTTAGAAGAATTTAGTTTTGAATCTCCATCAGCAATGGTAAGTAATTATTTATATAGACTTAGACAGAAAGGCGTATTTAACAAAGTAAGTGGCATATGGCTTGGAAATTATGAGGGAGACGTAGCTATTGAAAAAATCTTAATGGATACAATAGAAGATATGAACTTAAACATTCCAATAATAAAATCAGATAATTTTGGACATATAGAAAGAAAAATTACAATACCTTTGGGAGTTAAAGCAGAAATAAAAGACGGAAAAATAAAGTTGGTAGAGGATTACTTAAAATAGAAGGAAGCAAGTAATGAAAGAAAATTGGGAAGAATTAGAAGACAGTATTAAAGGTTGTAAGAAATGTAAATTATGCATGCAAAGAACAAATATAGTATTTGGATGTGGAAATAAAGATGCAGACATTATGCTTATTGGAGAAGGTCCTGGGGCAGACGAAGATAAGCAAGGAATACCTTTTGTAGGAAAAGCTGGACAGCTTATGAATAAAGCATTTGAAGGGCTAGGAATAAATAGAGATGAGTTATACATTGCAAATGTAGTAAAATGCAGACCACCTCAAAATAGAGTGCCAGAAGCTGATGAGGCAGAAGCATGCTTGGATTACTTAAGAAACCAAGTTGTATTAGTAAAACCAAAAATAATAGTTCTACTTGGTAGTACAGCATTAAAAAATATTTTAGGAAAAGAATATGGAATTACATCTAGTAGAGGAAAATGGATAGAAAGAAAAGGCATACTATATATGCCAACTTGGCATCCAGCAGCTTTACTTAGAGATGAAAACAAAAAGATAGAGTTTTGGAAAGACCTAAAATTAGTAATGAAAAAATATGATGAGATGAGAGGAGTAATAAATGGAAGCACTAAGTAAAGAAATGCAAGAAAAAGTAAATTATTGTTTGAATTGTAAAGTAAAACCTTGTAGCAATAAAGGTTGTCCTTTAAATAATGACATACCAACATTTATAAGATTAGTTAAAGAAGGAAATATTGATGAAGCATATTATACACTACTTAAAACTTCAATTTTAGGAAGTGTGTGCGGAAGAATTTGCCCTCATTATAAACAATGTATGGGAAGTTGTGTACGTGGTATAAAAGGAGAAAGCGTGCAAATTGGAGATATAGAAGCATACATATCAGACTATGGACTAGAACACAATTTAATAAAGAATATAGAGAAAACTAATGAACTAAAAGGAAAAAATATAGCTGTTATTGGTGGTGGACCTGCAGGACTAACTGCAAGTTATTTCTTAGCAAAAGCAGGAGCAAATATAACAATATATGAAAAGCATAATAGCTTAGGTGGAATTTTAGAACACGGAATACCTGAATTTAGGCTAGATCCTAAAGTTTTGAAAAAAACTGTAAATTCAATATTAAGCCTTGGGATTAATGTGAAATATAATGTAGAAGTTATGACAAATAACAATCAAGAAATAACAGATACAACCAATAATCAAGAGAGACAGGATAAAAAAACAAATAACATAGAAGGAAAACTAAAAGAACAAGAAAAAACTAAAATTTCAATAGAAAGCATAGCCTCAAAATACGATGCAACAATCTTAGCAATAGGAGCAAATGTTTCTAGTAAAATGAATATCCCCGGTGAAGACTTACAAGGAGTATATGGAGGAAATGAATTATTAGAAAATAAAGACTATCCAGACTTTAAAGGAAAAGTAGTTGCAGTTAGTGGTGGTGGAAATGTTGCCATGGATACTGCAAGAACTGTTGCAAGACTAGGAGCTAAAAAAGTATTTGTAATTTATAGAAGAGCAGAAGAGCAAATGCCAGCAGAAAGAAAAGAAATTGAAGACGCAAAAAACGAAGGAATAGAATTCTTATTCCAAAATAATATTGTAAAAATACTTGGAAATGGAAAAGTTGAAGAAGTAGAATGCATAAAAACTAACCTTGTACAAAAAGAAGGTGAAACAAGGCTATCTCCTGTTAATATAGAAGGAAGCAATTATAGAATGAGAATGGACTATGTTATAATGGCAGTTGGTTCAAAACCAGAAGAAAAAGATATTGTAGGATTTGAAAAGAACAAATGGGGATATGTAAATACAAATGAAGAAAAAGAAACATCTATGGCAAATGTTTATGCTATAGGAGATATAGCAGGAAACAAGCAAACGGTTGCATGGGCTTCAAGAAGCGGTAGAGATGTTGCATATGAAATAATAGAAAAATTAAAACAAATAAAAAATTAAAAGATAAAAAAATATAAATTAGAATGAAACTGAAAAACAAAAAGCAATAAATTGAAAAAACGATTTATTGCTTTTTTGAGGAAATTTTTATCTATTGTTTTGACGTTCATATTCATTAGCATTTCCAGTAAATAAATTTTTAATAGAATTAAAGAAAATACTAATTTTAGAGCGAGGTACAATTGCCAAAGATTTATTATTTACTATAGCTTCATATCTATTATCTAATTCATTCATTTTTTGAATATAAAATTCATTAAAATATGAGTAATTATCAGTTAAACCAATTAAGTTTTTAAAACTATATAAATACTTTCTATATTCTTCAATTCTCGTAATAGAAAGCAAATTTTTAGTCTCTCTATTAAAGAAAGAAGTAAATATTAAATTTTGCGTTGTAAAAAATGTTTTCTTAATTTTATCCTTATAATTACTTATCTTATCTGTACAAGCTTTAAACTTTTTATAAGGCAAATCTTGAGTCTGAATCTTGTTATTTAGTTCTGCAATCTTACCCTCGTAAGAAACAATTTTATCTAAATTTTGTTGAATATTGTATGCTTCATCTTCACCACAAGCAGAAATAAATCTGTCATAAAATGCTGTATTAGCAAAAATTGTACTATCAAACATTGTAGAAAAGTTAGAAACATATCCTATTTGTTTAACTAGGTTGCAAACTAAAGGGTAATATGAAGGACTGTCTGTAGGAAGTGTAATATCATAATATTTAACTATGTCAGCCTTTTCATCGGTTAAGAATGATGAAATAAGTTGAACTGATCCTTCATTTAAAGCTTCACCATAAGCCTTGTTTCCAACGTAAGTGCAAAGACCTAACTTCTTTAAATTTCCTTTGTTGTCCTTAACTTCTTGAAGATGGTGAATACACTCATGAACAGCAAGTTTTTTTATTTTATCGAAAGTAAGACCTTTTCTAAAATAAATTGATGAATTTTTATAATAATAACAAGCGTCAGATTGACCTTGTGGCATTTCAGCAATATACATAGAAAGCCTAGCAATACTCATAAATACAGTATTATATTTAAGCTTTAATTCAGGCATTTTTGAGCATAATAACCTTGAAACATAAGTTGCAATTTCATTTACATTTAAAGTGCTAATTGGACATATAACTTTAATGCCTTCTTTTTCTAATTCTTGATTAATAGTATCCATAAAATACTTCTCCTTAGTTTAATTAAGTACATTATAGCACCATGTAGTGCAAATATAAATTACAGAAATATTAAGTTAATGTTACATTTTTGTAATATTTAACTTTGGGGACGGAGCAAAACGTAAAATATTTTACAAAAAGGACCGTCCCCATCGTAAAAAATTTCAAAAAAGCCTTGTCAAAAGGCTTTTTCTTTGATATAATAATATACGTTGAAAAATACACACACAAATGGAGTTTAAAATAGTGCCTAAAAGGTAATTTTAAACGATGAAGTTTGTGGAGGAACAAAACTAAAAGGAGGAATTTAAAATGGCAGTAGTTGCAATGAAACAATTACTAGAAGCAGGTGTACATTTTGGACACCAAACAAGAAGATGGGACCCAAGAATGGCTGAATATATATTCCAAGCTAGAAATGGTATCCACATCATCGATTTACAAAAAACATCAAAAAAATTAGATGAGGCATATGCATTCATCAAAGAACAAGCAGAAGAAGGAAAAACAATTCTATTCGTAGGAACAAAGAAACAAGCACAAGAATGTGTTAAAGAAGCAGCTGAAAAAAGCGGAATGTACTACGTAAATGAAAGATGGTTAGGAGGAACATTAACAAACTTCAAAACTATCAGAAAAAGAATTGAAAGATTAGCAGAATTAGAAAAAATGCAAGAAGACGGAACTTTCGAAGTTCTACCTAAAAAAGAAGTTATCCTATTAAAGAAAGAAATGGATAAATTACAAAAGAACTTAGGTGGAATTAAAGAAATGACACAAATTCCAGACGTTATATTCGTAGTAGACCCTAAAAAGGAACATATAGCTGTTCAAGAAGCTAGAAAATTAAACATTCCTTTAGTTGGATTAGTAGATACAAACTGTGATCCAAATGATGTTGACTACGTTATTCCAGGTAACGATGATGCAATTCGTGCTGTTAAATTAATTACAGACGTATTAGCAAATGCAGTTATCGAAGGAAAACAAGGTGAAAGCCTAGAAGCTGAAGAAGAGCAACCAGTAGAAGAAAGCGAAGAACCAAGCATGGAAGAAGTTGCTCAAAATGAAGAAACTTCAGAAGAATAAAAGTTGTTAAATAGGGAAATTACTTTCCCTATTTAATGTATAAAAATATATGTTTATGGCTTGTTTAATAGTTTAGTATTAAAAATAGTACATAAACAGAAAAAAGGGAGGAATTTATTATGATTACTGCAGCTCAAGTAAAAGAGTTAAGAGAAAAAACAGGTGCAGGCATGATGGACTGCAAAAAAGTTTTAACAGAAACAAATGGAGACGAAGAAAAAGCAATTGAATTACTACGTGAAAGAGGAATTATGAAGGCAGCTAAAAAATCTGACAGAATTGCAGCAGAAGGTTTAGTTGAAACATATATTTCAGAAGACGCAAAAGTTGGAGCAATTGTTGAAGTTAATGCGGAAACAGACTTCGTAGCCAAAAATGCAGACTTCCAAAACTTTGTAAAAGATGTAGTAAAACAAGTAGCATTAAATAATCCAGCAAGTGTTGAAGAACTATTAGCACAAAAATTCATCGGAAATGAAGCAAATACAGTACAAGAAGAATTAACAAACAAAATAGCAACAATTGGTGAAAATATGTCAATAAGAAGATTTGAAAGATTTGAAACAGAAGGAACTGTTGCAAGCTACATTCACGGAGATGGAAAAATAGGTGTTTTATTAGATGTTGAAAATGCTGATGAACAATTAGCAAAAGACATTTGCATGCATATAGCAGCAGCAAAACCTGAATTCTTATCAGAAGCTGATGTTCCAGAAGAAAGAGTTAATAAAGAAAAAGAAATCTTAAAAGCTCAAGTTATAAATGAAGGCAGACCAGAAGCAGTTGCTGAGAAGATAGTAGCTGGAAGACTTGGAAAATTCTACGGAGAAATTTGTCTATTAGATCAAGAATTCGTAAAAGATCCAAACCAAAAAATTAAAGATTTAGTAGCTTCTAAAAAAGCAAAAATCAATAAATTTGTTAGATTTGAAAAAGGCGAAGGAATTGAAAAGAAAGAAGAAAACTTTGCAGAAGAAGTTGCGAAACAATTAAAATAGACTAGGTCAAACACAAAATAAACAAATAAATTTATTTTTAGAAATAAAAATAATCAATTAAATAGGGGGCACTTCCAATAAGAGATTATTGGTAAGTAGCCTCTTTTTGTGTTTAAAAAGGAATTTAAATAAAAGTATAGATAAAAATAAAATTTTATTAAAAATATCTTGACAAAATAAAAAAATAGGTATAACATATGAACAAATGTGCATATAATAATATAAAAGCTTTTGAAAAGCAAATTAACTATATTATTAAATTAAGGTAAGGTTAAAATAATTAAGTTTTTATAACCAAATTTATGCCTTGAGGAAGGAATGAAATTAAAAATGGAAGAAGATTTAGTTTGTGAAGATAAAGAGTTGCACCAAAATGAATTATATGAAGCAAAGAAAAAAGAAATCACACCGGAGATGAATAGAAGTTTAGCAGAAATGTTTAAAGTATTTGCAGATGAAACAAGATTAAGGATAATTTGTAGTCTATTAAATGAAGAGTTATGCGTATGCGATTTATGCGAATTATTAAACTTAAATCAATCAACAGTATCTCATCAATTACAAATTCTAAGAACGTCTAAACTTGTTAAATACAGAAAAGAAGGAAAACAGGTATATTACACATTAGAAGATGAACATATTGACGCAATACTTAGAATGGCAATTGCTCACATAAAAGAAAAAGAAAATGCAGGTAGATAAAAAGTATTAATTATAAAAATGAAAGTGCACGACTGACTTTTTGAGCAAGTTACAAAATTCAAAAATAGAGGAGATTTACTTTGAAAGAAATTACATTCGTAACTATGTGTGCCATGGAAAGGAATGAGATTTTTTATGAAAAAAGAAGAAAATAGCAAGTTTAAAATACTTATCTATGTCATAAGTTTAATATTATTTGCAGTAGGTTTCATACCTGCTTTAGCGAGCTATAGATTGGTAATCTATTTATTGGCAGTAATTTTGTCAGGATACGATTTAATAATAGAGGGAATAAAGAATATATTTCACTTAAATTTTGAAGAAGATACACTTATGACAATTGCAATTATAGCAGCTTTTGTAATAGGAGAATATCCTGAAAGTGTTGCAATAGTATTGCTATTTAAGGTAGGAGAATTTATAGAAGATAAGGCAGTGGAGAAAGCTAACAAAAACATAAATAGCATAGCTTCTTTAAGAGTTCAGACAGCAAATTTAGTTAATGGAAAAGAAACTAAAACAGTAAATGTAGAAGAATTGAAAGTGGGAGATACAATCATTGTAAAACCCGGAGAAACATTGCCAGTTGACTGTATAATTATAAAAGGAGAATCTGCATTAGATACATCCAAATTAACAGGAGAGAGCGAGCCTGTATATGTAAATGAAGAAAAGAATATTTTGTCAGGATCTATTAATCAAACAGGAACTTTAACTTGCAGAGTAAATAAAGAATATAAAGATTCTACAATATCTAAGATAGTAGATTTAGTATATGAGGCAACAAATAATAAGGGCAAAAAAGAAGAATATATAACAAAATTCTCAAGAATATATACACCAACAGTAATTGGCATAGCAATTTTATTAGCAGTTTTACCAACACTCTTTGGAGCGGATTTTGTTACTTGGCTATATAGAGCACTTGTATTTTTGGTGGCATCATGTCCATGTAGTATTGTAATTTCAATACCACTAGCATACTTTTCATGCGTAGGTGCAATATCTAAAAAAGGCTTATTAATAAAAGGAACAAAACACATAGAAGATTTGGCAAAAGCAGAAGTTTTAGCATTAGATAAAACAGGAACAATTACAACTGGAAAAATGAAAGTGCAAGAATTTGTATTAATAAGTAATAGCAAAGCAACAGAAAATAATGAAATTCAATCAAAAAACGAAAGATTTACCAACAAAGAAAAAATACTTCAATATGTATATAGCCTAGAGGCAAATTCAAATCATCCTATTTCAAATGCAATAATAGAATATGCAAAAGAAAACAAAGCAGATAAATTAGAAGTTGAAGGACAAAAAGAAATTGCAGGTTGTGGAATTTATGGAAAAATAGAAGGAAAAGAAGTCGTTGTCGGAAATAAAAAAATGCTTTATAAATATAAAATTTCAGTGGACAGTGAAATAGAAAATTTAAAACAAAACCATGAGGATTCAAATGAAAATGGTAAACAAAAGAATGCAGTTCCAGAAAATGCAATTCTAATAGCGGTAGATAATAAATTGGTCGCATATATCATGTTAAGCGAAAAAATAAGAGAAGGATTTAAAGAAACATTATCTAAACTATACGAAACAGGAATAAAAAAAGTTGTTATGCTTACAGGAGACAGCAAAACAAACGCTGAAAAGATTGCTAAAGAATGTGAAATACTAGATGTTAAAGATGACCAAAACAATAATAAACAGAAAGAAAGACAGAATTTAAGAAAATTCAAGTTAGAATACAAAGCTAAATTAATGCCGGAAGGAAAAGTTGAAGAAATAAAAAAATTAAAACAATACGGCAAAGTAATTTTTATAGGCGATGGAATAAATGATAGTCCAGTTCTTGCAACATCAGACTTTGGCATAGCAATGGGAGAAGGAACAGATATAGCAAGTACAACTGCGGATAGTATACTAATATCTAATAATATATCAAGCTTGCCTCAAATAATAAAAATTGCTCGAAAAACAATTAGAATAGTTAATGAAAACATTACTGTATCACTTTTGGCAAAATTAGTAGTATTAGCACTTGGAGTTGTAGGAATTGCACCAGTATGGCTTGCTGTTGCAGCAGATACAGGAATAACACTATTAACTGTAATAAATTCAATTAGAATATTCAAAAAATAAAGCTTTACATAACACACAAATTTCACAAAAAGGTTGACATTACTTTAATAATATGATAAAATAATCTAGCGTATGTAGGTAAAAATACATACGCTAGTAAAAGTTAAAAAATAAATAAACAATTAACTTATAGCTGGAGGTGTATGAAATGGCTGCAAAAGGAGCAAGAGAACATATCACACTAGAGTGCACAGAGTGCCACAATAGAACATATGTTACAGATAAAAACAAAAAGAACAATGCAGAAAGATTAGAAATAAAAAAACATTGTAAATTCTGCAAAAAACACACAACACACAAAGAAACAAAATAAAGTAAGCCTTTTTAAGGGGGAATAAAAATGCCTAAAAATAATAAAAAGAAGCAAAACAAAAGTAAAAACACTAAAAAAGTTACAAATGCTTCTGAAGAATTAAAGCAAAATGAAACTGAAAAAGCTGTAGAAAGCAAAGATGAAAAATCAGAAGTTGAAACAGCTGAGGCAAATGTAGATACTGCAAATAAAGCTGCAAGCACTACAGATAATAAATTAAATAAAAAATCAAAAAAAGAAAAGAAAAATAAGGATAACAAACAAGCCAAAAAAGAAAAGCCAAGCAAAAAAGATAAGTCAGCTAAAAAAAGCTGGTTTAAAGACTTTAAGGCTGAACTAAAAAAAGTAATATGGCCTAAAGGAAAAGAACTATTTTCAAATACAGCTGTTGTTATTGTTATGGTTCTTGTAGTTTCTTTAATAATTTTCTTATTAGACTTAGCATTTGACTATATGTACAAGTTTGAAGTTGATCAAGTTAGAAAGGTACAAAATAGTATATCAGTTAATGAAACAGTAGATGAAACCAATACTACAGACACTAATACTACATCAGAAGAAACAAATGCTACAACAGAAAATGAAACAGCATCAGAAGATGGTGCAAACACATCAGAAAATTCAGTTTCAGAATAGTAAATTGCACAAGCAATAGCTAAAATCGCTTTAAAATAACATAGTGTAAATTAAAGGTTATATTTTAAGAGGAGGCTAAAATATGTCTCAAAAAGATTATGACAAAATGCCAAGGTGGTATGTAGTACATACATATTCTGGTTATGAGAACAAGGTAAAAACAGATCTTGAAAAAACAATAAAAAATAGAGAGTTACAAGATTATTTCTTTGATATAGTTGTTCCAATGGAAGAACAAATAGAAATAAAAGATGGACAAAGAAAAACAAACTTAAAAAAAGTTTTTCCAGGATATGTCCTAATAAAAATGATTGTAACTGAAGATACTTGGTACATTGTAAGAAACACTAGAGGCGTTACTGGATTTGTTGGTTCAGGCACAGACCCTATTCCACTAACAGATAGTGAAATAAGAAAAATGGGATTTGATGTACAATCAATAAATGTAGACTATGGTGTTGATGACCAAGTTAGAGTAATAAATGGACCTTTTACAGACTTTATAGGTACTGTTACAGAAATTAATAAAGACAAAAACAAAGTTAAAGTATTAGTATCTATGTTTGGAAGAGAAACTCCAATAGAGTTAGACTTCTCAGAAGTAGAAAAGGTTAAATAACATTCGAAAAGAAGGCTATTAAGCCTATCTTATAATATAGCAAAATCTTTGATTTTGCATATATTTCAAGATAAAGTTACCTGAGCCAGCCCGAGCGAAGCTCGTGGCATATGGCGAAGCCACTTTACTTATAAATTATTTTGTATATACAAACCAAAGGAGGTGCAAAAACATGGCAGGAAAAGACAAGAAAGAAGAAGCAAA
>CALXWM010000037.1 GCA_944392425.1 uncultured Clostridia bacterium | reverse complement strand
CTTTACATTTTAGTAACAAATTTATTACAGCTGTAGGCTTTTAGCTGATTTTATTCAAAAAAGTATTAAACAGTAACTTGAGAACAGAATAAAATAAAGAAAAATATTGTAATTTGTCAAAAAAAGATATATAATATGTTGTACCGAAAGTTTTTGAACCCATCAAGTGCTCTTACACTTGATAATAAACATTAAGGAGTGAATTATTGTATGTCTAACGAAGAAATGCGGAAAATGAAATCTGGCAGTCAAGAACGCAAAGAGGCAAGGCAATTTACCGAAGAGGAAATTGTACAAATCCAAAAGGAGCGTGATAGCCTAGACTCATTGTACTACATTGGCAGGATGATAAACAGTATTGAAGGCGTAAACATCATACTCAAAAAGAGATATGACTTTTATGAAAAATATGAATTACCTCTGCAGGAATTTGTCTTGTGGGGGAAGTATTTACTGACCTACAGAGGTACAATGCAAGAAATATACCAATGTAAATATTTTGGAAGTCCAACAAAAATCACGACGATAAAGGATTTTATGATGAATGTTAATTCCTTCAGAACAAGGGAATTGAACGCTTTTCCTCCTAGAGGGTGTTTTTGTGCAAAATGTCATGCTCCAATTACCATGGATGATGTGATAAAAGGAAATTACATATTCGTATATAATGAGTTTACTCATAAGGAGCATAATGAAAAGTAATTAACGCGTTATAGTTTTTAGAAGTACAAATTGCAGTGGTGGCTATCATCTATATTTAGGTGGTAGCCACCACTGTGATATTTAAAATTAATAGCAATCAATCTATTGCAAAAAGAACAAAAAAGTGCTATAGTAATAAGGTACACATTGGGGTATCGCCAAGCGGTAAGGCATCGGACTCTGACTCCGACATTCCTAAGTTCGAATCTTAGTACCCCAACCAAAATGTAAAAACTGTTTGGAGATAAAATGGATAAACAATCAGAACTTACAAAACAGCAAAAAGACGAAGATAAAATTTTAATAGCAAAAGTATTAGATAAACTAAAATTTGCTGAAAATAGAAATAGAATAGAAACAACGGACTTTTTAGACTTAAGAGAACAAGCAATTGTAAAAGAAATGCTAGAGTTAAGAAAAAGCAATAATTATAAATTTTGGGGTGGCTATGAAGATGCCGAGAGAAATATAATAGTTTTTTCAAATAATCTTGAGTTTATAAAACAAGAAGAAATAAATAATTTTCTTGCTATAATTAGAATAACCTTACCAAATAATCTATTAGGGCAGTATGAACACAGAATTTATTTAGGTGGATTAATGAAATTAGGAATCAAAAGAGAAAAAATAGGGGATATACTTGTAAGGAAAAATGGTGCAGATATAATCGTAAAACAAGATTTAGCTGAATATTTAAAAGATAATTTAAAAGGACTTACAAGGTTTCAAAAAACAGATATAGAAATTAAAAATATAGAAGAACTTATTTATATAAAGCCAGAAAAACAAATTATAAAAATAAATGTACCATCTATGAGATTAGATTGTATAGTAGGAGAACTTGCAAGATGTTCAAGAAATGATGCAAATAAGTTATTAGAAGCGGAGAGAGTTTTTGTGAACTTTAAAGAAGAAATAAGACCTTCTAAAAATGTAAGTGAAGGAGATTTTATTACAATTAGGGGAAAAGGAAGATTTAAAATTAATAAGATTGTAGGCACCACTAAAAAAGGTCGTATTTCATTGGAAGTTGAAAAATAAGTATACTATAAAATGAGAAAACTAGCTTTAAACCAAAATAAATTAAAGAAAAGAGATATATGTTATGGATGAAGCACAGATAGAATCAATAGTTGATGAACTTAAATATTTTGTTGATATTAATACAGATGGAAAAACAGATAAAGAGATTATTTTAGAGCATTTTGATGAAGTTATAGAATATTGTGATAGATATTTGGTGGCAGAGTTTTTAGTAAAAGAAGCTGTATATGATCCATATTACGAAGAATATATTTCGAAAAATTTTTCTAGACTAGTTTCGCTTATACCTGCTTATGACTTGTACAAATTTTTAGGAACATTAACTGAATTTAGTCCAAGTGTAATTATAGAAAATATTAATGAAATAATATCAGATGAAAATATAGAAAATTTTTGGAATATTTTTGCATCGGTTAAAGGTAGAAATGAGGATATAGATAGGTTACTAAATGAGAAGCTTAGAGATGGAAATAATTACTTTGAAAAAGCATTAATATTTCAATATTTAGAGAAGCAAAGAATAGAAAATTCTAGAGGAGCTGTAGTACCTGATTTTAAACAAAATGTAAGCACTAAAGAAAAAGATATTTATGCTAAAACTTTAAATTATATAATAAGGGAAACTTTAGATGAAACTCATACAGATTATACAGATATAAGATATCTTGATGAGGGTGTTTTTTCTCAGGTTTATCAAATTGGAGATAAAGTACTAAAAATAGGTAGTGAACTACATAAATATAGAATACCTAATCATAGAAGATTATTGCAACCACTTATAAGGGCAAATTATACATTAGAAGATGGCAAAGTCTTTAGCAGTTTTCAACTATTTCCACTTGGTAATACATATTTTTCAAGTGAAGAAAAAACAGATGACAAATTGTATGAGGTTTATAAAGATTGTAGAAAAGACGGTATTATTTTGTTAGATATAAAATGGAAAAATCTATGTAAACTTTTATCAGATAATGTTACAACTTGGAAAGGCAAAAGGGTTAAGATTAGTCCTGATTCTGTAGGTCTTGAAGGAGAAGCAAAAGGTTCTCCTTTAAAAAGTGGAAATATTGTATATGATGATTTAGATCTTATATATAGAGAAAATGACCCAGATATTCCTTGGGTTAAAATGTCTGATGAATGCAAAAAATTAGAGCAAAGATACCAAAATGAGTTAAGAGAAATACAAATCAAAAGTAATGGTATGCATGGTAAACATAGTGGAATTGACATGGATGATGGAGATGATAGAAGATAATTTAGTCATTAAAAAGTATAAATTCTTTTAAAGTGGCAATAATCTGTATAACATATTTCTAATTTTGTGAGAATGTAAGTAATGTTCAAAATAAACATTATTTTAGAAAGAAAAGTTTTTAGGAGGAGATAAATATGTATGCAGATTATATTGAAAATGTAGAAGGAATGCAGATCTTGGATTCAAGAGGAAATCCTACAGTACAAGTAAAAGTTACATTAGAAAGTGGAGCAGAAGGAATTGCTATGGTTCCATCTGGAGCTTCTACTGGTAGTTTTGAAGCGGTTGAATTAAGAGATGGAGATATGCAAAATTTTAATGGCCTTGGTGTTAACAAGGCTGTGGAAAATGTGAATAAAAGAATTGCAAAAACAATAATTGGAGAAAATGTATTTGATCAAAAGTATATTGATGATGAAATGATAAAATTGGATGGTACTCCCAATAAATCAAAACTTGGTGCAAATAGCATTTTAGGAGTATCACTAGCAATTGCAAGAGCAGGAGCAAATAGCTTGCAAATACCTTTGTATCAATACTTAGGTGGAATAAATGCTTATAAAATGCCACTTCCTATGATGAACATACTAAATGGTGGAAAACATGCAAATAATAATTTGAATATACAAGAGTTTATGATAGTTCCAGTTGGGGCAGATAGTTTTAAAGAGATGCTTCAAATGTGTACAGAAGTATATAAAGTACTTAAAGAAGTACTAAGAAAGAAAGGATTAGTTACATCAGTTGGAGATGAAGGCGGGTTTGCACCTGATTTAGAAAATGATGAAGAAGCTATAGAAATTATATTAGAAGCTATAGAAAAGGCAGGATTTAAAGATGGTAAAGATTTTAAATTAGCGTTAGACATTGCTAGTACAGAGATGCATGATTCCGCTAAAAAAATAAATAAAGAGGGATATTATTTTTGGAAAACAGATAAATATAAAACTAAAGCTGAAATGATAGACTATATAGTAGATTTAGCGAGTAAATATCCAATAATGTCAATAGAAGATGGATTATCAGAAGAAGATTGGAAATCATGGAAGGAACTTACAAAAAGAATTGGAGATAAAATACAGCTGGTTGGAGATGATTTATTTGTTACAAATCCAAAAAGATTGCAAAAGGGAACAGATGAAAAGGTTGCAAATGCTATTTTAATTAAACCAAATCAAATTGGAACTTTAACAGAAACATTGGAAACTATAAATTTGGCAAAAAACAATGGATATAAAACTGTTATTTCTCATCGCTCTGGTGAAACAGAAGATACTTTTATAGCTGACTTGGCAGTAGCGGTTAATAGTGGGCAAATAAAAACAGGAGCACCTTGTAGAACAGACAGAGTGTGCAAATATAATAGACTTCTTAATATAGAAAAAGATAGGAGGGGTTAGCACCCCTCCTAAATTTACGGTATGAAAAAATATCCAATAATGCTAAGGATGAAGCCTACTACAAGCATTATAACAACAGATACCATAATGATAACGGGAAAAACTCTAATTACAGCTAGATTAATGTCTTGATGAACTACTACTTTATTGTTATCCTCATCAAACTCAAAACTCAGGCTGGGAGTAAAAGGTCTGCTATTATCCACAACGTTTACTAAGTGTTGTGAATAGTAAGATACCGATATGTTACTATCAGAGTTATATTCTCCTGTTTCATAATATTCAGTTGCGAGCTGTTGATATGTAGCTCTTTCCTCTGCAGTTAAGTCTTCTGGCGATGCTATTGCTGAAAATAAGCATCCCAAAAGACCTAATACAATGCCTATTACTAGGCAATAGCCAAATATCTTGTACAAAATTTCACGCCGCTCCATTGTTCCATTCCTCCAAAAAAATTAATATAGAGTAAAAAAAACGTGTATTTCATTATATAACATTTATTAAAAAAATACAAGTGTTTTAAATAAAAAATAAGTTACATAAAGCAACTTGAAAAAGTGAAAAATGTATGTTATATTATGCATATCTAAAAAATAGTGGAAAATATTATGATACAAATTAATAGCACTTGGAAATGTAAAACAAATGGAGAAAGGTTGGAAAATGAAAGAAAAATTAACAAATATAATAAAAAAAGTATGTACTAAAGAAATAATGTTTTATGCAATTTTTGGTGTATTGACTACAGTAATAAATTTAGGAGTATTTTATGTATTATCTGATTTATTGAATTGGAATGAAAATGTTTCTAATGTAATAGCCATTATAATTGCTGTATTATTTGCATATTTTACTAATAAGGATTTAGTATTTCATTCAGAAGCAAAGACTTTAAAGGCAAAATGGAAAGAATTTGCTAAATTTATTTCAGGTAGAGCTTTTACAATGGTGATAGAATGGGTTGGAGGAGCACTTTTATTTTTGACTCCTATGCCACAAATGATTTCTAAACTAATTGTAACAGTTGTTGTTGTTATATTAAACTTTTTTATAAGTAAATTCTTTGCTTTTAAAAAATCAAAGTCATAATTTGGTGTTTATAGGAACGTTGTTAATGTTAATAAGGACGCTCCTTTTTGAGACTATCGTGTCAAGCAATGGACGTCCCTATTGAGAGAAATAGATTTTTTGTGAAAAGAGGAAAATAGATGAATAAAAGAAATTTATTCAAAAATGTATCTGCAAATGAAAATAATCCTAAATGGAATCAGATGATAAAAAGGGAACAAGAATTATACTCAAAACCAGGAGATATACGTTCTCCGTTTGAAAGAGATTTTAATAGAATATTACATACAAATGCATATAATAGGTTAAAACATAAAACACAAGTATTCTTTTCACCAGAAAATGACCACATTTCAACAAGAATTGAACATGTTAATTATGTGGAATCCATTAGTTATACTATCTCTAATTATTTAGGATTAAATAGTGAACTTACTAGAGCCATTGCATGTGGACATGATGTAGGTCATGGACCTTTTGGGCATAAAGGTGAAAAAGTTTTATCAAGTATATCTCAAAAAGAATTAGGCAAACCATTTTGGCATGAACAAAATGGTTTAAATATAGTTGACAATATAGAGCTTTTAGATGACTATGATGGAAATAAGCAAAACTTGAATTTGACTTATGCTGTAAGAGATGGCATAATTTCACACTGTGGTGAAATAGATGAAAACAGTTTAAAACCAAGGGAAGAAGTAATAGATTTAAAAAATTATACTAAACCAAATGAATATGCTCCTTTTACATGGGAAGGTTGTATAGTAAAAATATCGGATAAAATATCATATTTAGGTAGAGATATAGATGATGCAATTGAAGAAAAATTATTAACAAATGATATGCTGGATGAGTTAGCAAACATTACAGGAATATCTAGTAGAACTAGCAATTCAGCAATAATAAATAGGTTAGTAACAGATATTTGTGAAAATTCTTCACCAGATGAAGGCATAAGACTTTCAAAAACTGCAGTAGAAATGATGGATAAAATAAAGGCTTTTAACTACAAATACATATATGGAGCTAAGAGAATGATGCCATCAAATAAATATTTTGAATTGGTAATAAACCAAATATTTGATATTTTAATAGACACTTATGAAGAAGAAAATACACCAAATAAAATTTTAGAAATGTCTAAATATTATCCGAATTTGTCTAATAATTTTTATAATTGGATAGTAAAGTATTGGAATATTGGGAATAGAACAGGACTAAATAATAAAATTATTTTTGACATTAATAAAAAGGAAGACTATATTCAAGCAATTATTTATTATATATCAGGAATGACAGATAAATTTGCTATTGATATGTACAATGAAATTATACATTTTTAAAAAAGTTGCCAATAGGGACGCCCCTTATTGACAACTTTTTTGGTGGAGGTGGCGAGAGTTGAACTCGCGTCCAATTAATTTTCCATATTTACTTCTCCGAGTGCAGTTCATTTTTTTAATTCTGAACAAAATAGTAAATGAACAAAACTTTTTATTCATATCCATTTAAATTACCCATTGCTTAAGTGGAATAAGCAACTTTGTTTCCTACTTTAGTCTGACACCTTATTCTTAATAGTAGGCCTTAAGGTAAGATGACGCTGAGCCTTAGGCAGCAGCGTAAGCTAATTCTCTATTGTTAGCCTTTATATTTAGTTTGCTTGATTTTAAGTGGCCAAAGCAACCATCCACTACTCGCTATAAATACTTCTAATTAACTGTCGAAACCATTTACACCCCCGTGTAAATAAAAAAAGCATTTTTAAAAAGTGTACACTTAATATTATACTATATTATATGAAAAATAGCAAATAAAATTACATGAAATTATGGTAAACTAAATAACTTTGTGCTATAATTATAAAGAATTAAAAATATAACATGATTGTAGAAAAGGTTATTTAATATGAATAAAAGAGTTTTATTAGGTATGAGTGGAGGAGTAGATAGCTCTGTATCAGCTATTTTACTTAAAGAAAAAGGTTATGATGTAATAGGAATAAATATGCTTTTATGGGGAGAAGATACCTCAAATGCATCAGACGCCAGCAAAGTTTGCAAAAAACTACATATTCCATTTACTTTTTTAGATTTAAGAAATGACTTCAAAAAATTTGTAATTCAAGATTTTATAGTTGGATATAGAAGTGGAAGTACTCCAAATCCTTGTATAGAATGTAATAAATTTATGAAATTTGGACTTATGTATTTAAGAGCTAAAGAACTTAAGTGTGATTATATAGCAACTGGTCATTATGCAAATATAGAATTTGACGAAAAATATGGTGCAAATGTTTTAAAAAAAGCTAATAATTTAAAAAAAGATCAAAGCTATGTTTTATATGATATAAAAAAAGAATTGTTGAATCATATTATTTTTCCTTTAGGAAAATTTGAATCTAAAGAAGAAATAAGAAGTTTAGCAACAAAATATGGATTGGAAGTTGCCAATAAACCAGATAGTGAAGATATATGCTTTATTCAAAATGGAGATTACAAAGAGTTTTTAGAAGAATATGCAAAATTTAAAGCAAAAGAGGGAAATATTGTTGACAAAAAAGGAAATGTGCTAGGAAAACATAATGGATTATACAAATATACTATAGGACAAAGGAAGGGGCTAGGAATATCAAATCCTGTTCCACTGTTTGTTATAGGATTTAATAAATTAAAGAATGAGCTTATTGTTGGAGAAGAAAAAGAATTATATAATGAAAGTTTATTAGCATCAAATATTAATTGGCTTGTGGATAATATAGAAAATGGAATGAAAGTTGAAGCTAAAATAAGATATTCTGCAGAACCCAAAAAAGCAAAGTTAATATTACTTCCTAGAAATTATGCTAGAGTAGTTTTTGAAGAGCCGCAAAGAGCAATTACTCCGGGACAATCAGTTGTGTTTTACGATGGAGATACGGTCCTAGGCGGAGGAAGAATATTATCTCATTAAAATAAATTGGATTATTGACATTAAAAATAAATTTAATTATAATTTGTTTAAGCAAGAAAGAAAATTACATAAAAAGAAAGGATTACATAATGGCAAAAAGCAAAAAGAAAGTTTTGAAAAAAGAAAATAAATTAAGTGAAGAAATAGAAGTAAATAATGAAAATAAAAAAGAAAAAAGCAAAAAACATAAAAAATTCAATGTTAAGAAAAATTTGGGCAGACTAGTGGCTTTAATAATAGTTATTTGTTTGCTTCTAGCTTCATCAGCTACATTAATATTTTATTTAATGTGGTACTTAAACTAGGTTTATAGGCAAATCCTTTATTAAAAACCTAAATATAAAAAAGGAGTTTTAATATATCTAAAAATTATCTTTTATGTAATAGAAAAAAGGATATATTAAAAAATATAAAATGTTTGAAAATTTATCAAATTTAAATTTTGATTTTGCAGATTATATAAGTGATTTAAGTTCACATCCTTGGCAAATAGTTACTTTTGTACTAGATATAACAATAGTTATATTTTTATTAATTTATTTTGTCAAAGTAGCTAAAAAATCTAGAGTATGGCAATTATTAAAAGGTATAGTTTTACTAATAATTATTACTGTTTTAAGTAATTTATTTGAACTAAGACTATTATACTTTATTTTAACTTCATTTATGAGTTATGGTGTAATTGCACTTTTAATTATATTCCAACCAGAATTACGTAGGGCAATAGAGCAACTGGGTTCAAGAACATTTACTAGACTGTTTGGCATGGACAAAAGCCTAAGGGATAAAACAAAAGAAGATATATACAAAGTAGTAATTGCGGCTGAAGAAATGTCTAAATCAAAAACAGGAGCTTTAATAGTTTTTGAAAGAGATATAAAAATACAAGATATAATAGAAACTGGAATAAAACTAGATGCAGAAATATCGCCTCAAATGTTAGTAAATATATTTGTTCCAAAAACACCACTTCATGATGGGGCAGTAGTAATAAGCAATAATAAAATAACAGCAGCAGCTTGTATATTGCCACTTGCAGATGATAAGGATATAGCAAGAGAATTAGGAACAAGGCATAGAGCAGCAATAGGTATATCAAAAGAATCAGACAGTATTGCAGTAGTAGTTTCAGAGGAGACTGGAAAAATATCAATTGCAAAAGATGGAACTTTAATTGCTGATGTTAAAGAAGATGCACTTAAACGTATACTTATAAAAAACTTGGTTACTGCTAAATTTGGTTCAGAGCAAAGAGTTAGTAAAATAGATAAAATTAAAGAAAAATGGGCAAGCAAGAAGGTTAAGAAGCAAAATGAGAAACATTAAATTAACAATAGAATATGACGGAAAAGACTTTAATGGGTGGCAAAAACAGCCTAATAAACTAAATATACAGGGAGAAATTGAAAGAGCAATAGAGGAAGTAACAGGAGAAAAGGTGGATTTAATTGCATCTGGAAGAACTGATGCTGGAGTACACGCGCTTAGTCAAATTGCAAATTTTAGATTAGAAAAAGATTTTCCAATAGAAAAAATACCATATGCCTTAAACTCAAAACTAAAAAAATCTATTAGAATAAAAGAGGCAGAAGAAGTACCAGAAAAATTTCATAGTAGATATACTTGTAAAAAGAAAACATATAGATATGTAATAAATAATTCTGTTCAAGGAACAGCAATTTATAGGTATTTGCAATATCATTTTCCAGAAAAACTAGACGAAAATAAAATGAATGAAGCAGTAAAGTTTTTAATAGGTGAACATGATTTCAAATCATTCAAAGCAAGTGGTACAAGTAGCAAAAGTAGTGTAAGAACAATATATGATGCTAAAGTTACAAGAGATGGTGATATTGTAACCATTGAACTTACTGGCAATGGATTTCTATATAACATGGTAAGAATTATTGCTGGGACTCTAGTTGATGTTGGAATAGGAAAAATAGAACCAACTGATGTAAAAGAAATATTGGAGGCAAAAGACAGGTTAAAGGCAGGAAAAACATTGCCACCTACAGGACTTTATTTGGTTAATGTGGAGTATGAGTGAAAGTAAATGTATCAATTGCAATATAATTGACATAAAATATACAAGGGGATATTATGGATATAATTTTATTTTTATTTATATTTCCTATTGCGACAATCATATTTGCAATTGCTCTACAAAAAATACTTTGTAATCCGTATTTAGTATCAGCAATTGTACTTGCAATTTTCTTAATTGTTACATTTACCGTATATGGAGTAAGTTTCTTAATTGCAGCATTTATATATGCAATTATAGCTCTAATTACGGCATACATTGTTAGCATCTTCTGCAGAATAGCTAATAGAACTATTGAAATTAATTTTATAGGTAATAACGGAAGATCTGGTGAAAATAATTCATCTTGTTGCAATAACTGTAATAATTCAAGAACAGGTGAAGGTAGATGTTCATCATGTAATAATGGAAATGATAGAAGTGGTAACAACAGAAGTGGCTCAAATTGTTGCAATGGAAATAATGGATTTAGCAGAAATTTAGCTTGCTTTAATGAAAATGTTGTAGCTTTGAGTAATAGCATTGACGAATTAGCTGACAGTATAAATGCACAAAATGATGATGGTGACAATTGCTCATGTTGCAACTCAAATAACGGCTTGCAGAATAGAAGCGGAAACAATTGGAATTGTGGGTGTGGCACTTTGAGAAATGGTGACCATAATACAACTGCTTGTAGAACTTGTGCTTGTCAAAGACAATTTAGAAATTGCTTAAGAAGAGTATAGGAAATTTTACGTTGGGGACGGTCCCCAACGTAAAAAATTATGTTGACATTGGTATAAAAAGGTAGTATAATGATTATACTGTTAATGTAATATTTTATAATATTACAAGAGGAAATCCCTAAGCCTAAAAGTTAGGGTATGATGAAGAGGAGACCCCTAGCCTTATACTAGGAATAGTATTAAAATAGGGTATATGTAAAGAGGAATTCCTTAGCCTTGTATTTGTAAAATACTAAAATAAGGTAAATGAGTAGGGGCAAAAGCTCCTACTCTATGCTTTTATTAAGATAAGAATTATAAATTTTGCTTCTGTCTCAATGTTAAGTTTTTTATTGTAATGTCAAAATGAAAGGAATTAGTTGGAATTGGAAAAACTTAAATTTTATAGAATAGATATAAATTATATTAAATATTTATATCAATTTGATAAAAAAGTACAATATAATAAAAATAGGGAAGACAAATATACTGAAAGAAGAGTTTATTTGGGAATTGTATTGCAGGTTAATGACATAAATTATTTTGTACCACTAGAACATCCAAGACCGGAACATCAAAAAATAAAAAATAATGTTTTTATTTTTAAAATACATAAAGGAAGGTATGGAATGCTTGGCCTAAACAATATGATACCAGTCAGAGAATCAGAATTAATTAAGTTTGATATAAATAATGAAAATCAGAAATATAAACAAATCTTAATAAGTCAATATCATTTTTGCAATAAACATATAAAAGAAATTAAAAACAAAGCATTTGAAACATATAATAAAAGTTTAAATAATAAATTTTTTAAAAAAGTTTGTTGCAATTTTAAGTTGTTAGAAGAAAAGATGAAAGAGTATGAATAAGTTGAAAGTGACCGTATTGTAAAATGAATAATACTATGATACAATAAATACGCCAAGAATGTTGGAATACTCTTGTTAAGGAGGCTAAGAATGAAACGGTTTATTGATAAAATTTGTAGCGACGAGTTTTTGTGTGAAAAGTTTCTTCCACTATTGGGTACTCTGGCGCTCATATTTGTCTTTGGGGCAATAATTTATGGTATTATGTACCTTGGAAGTATACTCTTGTAAATAAATGATTTCATTCTTGGTAATTTCCTACAATATTTGTTAAATGTAACTTATATTGTAGGAAATTTTACGATGGGGATCTTTCCCATCGTAAAATTATTTTAGCTCCACAATTGTTACACCATAGTCGCCTTCGCCATAGCCTGCAATTCTGTATGAACTAACATATTTGGATTTCTTTAAGTAATTGTGTATGCCTTCACGTAGCTTACCAGTGCCTTTGCCGTGAATTACTCTAACTTGCTTTAAGTGAGCCATTGTGCAGTTATCCAAATATTTATCAAGTGCCATTACTGCAGTATCTACGTTTTCACCAATAAGATTTATTTCAGAAGAAATATTTTTCGATGCAGTATTTTCAATGTGCACATTAGCTTTGCCACTTGGTTTATTTGTTTCTTGATTATTTAATTTTAACAAAACACTTAAATCTAAGCCTTGACTTGATTCAGTTTCTTTTAAATTCGCATTTAATTTATTTCTTAGTTCATTGGCTTTCTTTAAATCTTTTGAACCTAATCCACTCAATTCACGTATAACTTTATTAGCTTCGTCTTTTGCATCTTGCAATATTTCTCGAGCTTGTTTTTTAGCTTTTTCAACTTTTTCTTCTTCGTGAGCAAGTCTATCTGATACTTGTCTTTCAAGAGATTTTCGTAATAGAGTAACTTGATTTAGATTTTTTTCTTCTTCTTTTTTTAAATTTTCTATGGAAATTCTGTCATCATAAATTTCTTTCATTAAAGTTTCAATATCTGTATCAGGTTTTTCCATTAAATTATTTGCTCTTTCTAAAATAGATTGTTTTAGTCCTAAGCGCTTACTTATGGCAAAAGCATTGCTTTTGCCGGGAATACCTATAAGTAAGTGGTATGTAGGTTCTAATTTTTCTATATCAAATTCACAACTTGCATTTTCAAATCCATCATGTGTTATACAATAATTTTTTATTTCATGATAATGAGTTGTAGCAACAGTTATAGCTCCTTGATTATGAAAATATTCAAGAAGTGCTAAAGCTAAATTTGCACCTTCGATTGGGTCAGTACCTGAACCTAATTCATCAACCAAAACTAAACTTTTATCATTTACTTTTTCTACAATTTTTACAATATTAGTCATATGGCTAGAAAATGTACTTAAAGATTGCTCAATACTTTGTTCATCGCCAATATCTGCAAATATATTTTCAAATATTTTAATAGTAGAATTTTCTCCGGCTGGTATAAATAAGCCAGATTGAGCCATAAGGCAAAGTAAACCTACAGTTTTTAAGCTAACAGTTTTTCCACCAGTGTTTGGACCAGTAATAACTAATGTAGTAAAATCCTTGCCAACATAAATATCTATGGGAACAACTTTATCTTTAGGAATTAGAGGATGTCTTGCTTTAATCAAATTTATTTCATTTGAAATTATAGGTAGATTTGCTTCCATTTCTATAGCAAGTTTGGCTTTGGCGTTTATAAAATCAAGCTTAGAAGTAACTTCTATATCTTTTTCTATTTGATAAACAATAGGGAAAAGTAAGCCGGAAAGCTCGCTTAAAATTCTTTCAATCTCTTTGTTTTCTTCTAAACTTAAATTATTTATTTTATTATTAATCTCAAAAACAGCCATTGGCTCAATGTAAACGGTAGAGCCACTACTTGATGTATCATGAATAAACCCTTTTACAAAGCTTCTGTATTCATCTTTTACAGGTATAACATATCTGCCATCTCTAATAGTAATAACTTG
>CALXWM010000036.1 GCA_944392425.1 uncultured Clostridia bacterium | reverse complement strand
AGTGTTCTTGCTGGCCTTCCTGCTTCTAGGTGGTCTCTTATTTTTTTGAATAAATCTTCTTCTGCATAATATTTTTTGTCACCTTTTGCCAGTTTTGCTGCTCTTTCTATTCTTTTATTTACAGTTTCAAGGTCTGCTAAAACTAGTTCTAAATTTATTGTTTCTATATCTCTTATTGGGTCTACACTTCCATCTACATGTACTATGTTTGAGTCGTCAAAGCATCTTACTACTTCTACTATTGAATCTGTTTCTCTTATATGTGACAAGAATTTATTTCCTAATCCCTCGCCTTTGCTTGCTCCTTTTACCAGTCCTGCTATATCCACAAATTCAATTATTGCGTGTGTAATTTTTTCTGTTTCATACATTTTTCCAAGTACATCTAGTCTTTCATCTGGTACTGGCACAACTCCCACATTTGGCTCAATTGTACAGAAAGGGTAGTTTGCACATTCTGCACCTGCATTTGTTATACTATTGAATAATGTGCTTTTTCCTACGTTTGGTAAACCTACTATTCCTATTTTCATCTATTTTTCCTCCTAAGTCGACTATATTATACAATGTAATTATTTCAAAATCAAGGAAATATGGTTTTATTTTATCATTGTCATTAAAATTGTCTATAAATTAATTATTATTTCTATCGCTTATTCCATTGCATCCGGTTAATATTCTCGTAATCTTAAATTTCATAAAAACTTTATCAATTAGCAATATCGGTAAAAGTATACAAAATAAACTATTAAACAATATTATTATAATTGCATTATTTATATTGCAAACATTTACTATAATCATTCGTGCAAAAGTCAAAAAATATCCATTTAATAGATATAATTGTAAAGAATATTTTCCACAAGTTTTAACTAATTTCTTAAATCCGTTTAATAATTTGATTATATTTCCAATTTCATACCAAAATAGGCACCCTATTATTGAAATCATAATTTGGACAATATAATAATTCTCTATCTCATTTATAAAGATTATATAAAAACACATTATAGCAAAAGATATTGCAATTATCAAAAATTTATATTTTGCTAATATATCTTTAATTTTAATTGTTCTTTCAAATTCTTCTTTTATTATACATCCTATAATAAAATATTTATAAAAATAAATGGTTTTTTCAATCAAAAAGATTTCAGGCAAATTTATTAAATCTATTAATATAATAAAAAGTAATAGAATGTATTTGCAATATTTTTTTCTACTTTTTATTATATATTTATATATCAAAGGCATAAATAAAAATATGCAAAATAAAGAATATAGAAACCAATACTCTCCTCCTTCTAAAAAAATTCTTTTAATTCCATCAATAGCATTCATTGGTCTATTCACAAATTGCGTTAATAATATTCTTGGTAATAAGTCAATAAAACTAAAAATTAAGTATGGTATTAAAATTCTTTGTATTTTTTTAGTTAAATATTCTTTTAAATAATTTTTATAACTATAGCAAAATCCTGATATTAAAAAGAATAATGGCATATGTGAAATATAAATAAATGTATAAAGATTATTACACCACTCTATTTCAAGCAAATTTATAGGAAATACTATTATTGCATGTCCTATTATTACCAATATAATAGCTATTCCCTTTAGTATATCAACTTCTTCATAATATTTTTTCATTATTTTCCTCCATCAATAATTTTTAATATATTTTATTTGTAAATAATTTAAATGAGTCCGTAAAAAGTCTCATCAATATTCTACATTATGTTAGAAAAAAATACAAGAGTTACATTCTATTGTAACTCTTAAATAAATTATTCCTCCTTGCTAGCCTTAGCGTATTTTTTCAAAGTATTATACACCATTGCATTTACTGTTCCTGGAACATCTTTTTTACCTGCTGGAACTCCTGTTAGTATTTCTATTCCTTCGTCAATGTTTGATACTGCATATATATGGAATTTCCCGTTTTTTACTGCATTTACAACTTCGTCATCTAGGTTTAAATTTTGAATATTTTGTTTTGGTATTATTACGCCTTGATTTCCTGTTAAACCTTTTAATTTGCAAATTTCAAAATATCCTTCTATTTTTTCATTAACTCCACCTATTGCTTGGATTTCGCCTTTTTGGTTTACTGAACCCGTTGTTGCAATTCCTTGATTTATAGGAATTCCTGCTAGGTTTGAAAGTAAAGCATAAAGTTCTGTACTTGAAGCACTATCTCCATCAACTCCATTATATAATTGTTCAAAGCATATACTTGCAGTAAGTGATAATGGCATATCTTTAGCAAATTTTTCACCTAAATATCCATTTAGTATAAGTATACCTTTTGAATGTGATGAGCCAGATAGTTCTACTTCTCTTTCAATATCTATTATTCCTTTTTTACCTGTATATGTGTTTACTGTTATTCTTACAGGTTTTCCAAATGAGTAATCTCCTATTGACATTACTGTTAGACCATTTATTTGTCCAACTTTTTCGCCTTCTGTGTCAATAAGTAATGTTCCTTCTTGTATCATTTCTGTGTATTTTTCATCATATTTTTTTTGTCTATTTTTTCTTTCTTCTAATGCTTTATCTATATAATCTGCTGTAACTACTTTTGCTTTATCTAATCTTGCCCATGTTGCCGCCTCTGCAATAACCTGTGCTAATTCTCCAAACCTTGTAGATATTCTATTTTGGTTTGTTGATACTCTTGTTGAATATTCTGCAAGTCTTGCAACTGCGAATTTGTCCAAATGTGGAAGTTCATCATCTTCACAATATCCATGTACAAATCTTGCTAAATCTTGTAGATTTTTTTCATTTAATGGAGCATCATCTTCAAATTCTACTTTTATTTTAAATAATTTTCTAAAGTCATTATCTACAGAAAGTAATGTTTGGTATACATTTTCATTTCCTATTATTATAACTTTTAAATCAAGTGGAATTGGCTCTGGTTTTAAAGACACCATTACCATTGAAGATTTTTGATCCATTGAGTTGTCTATTCCAAGTTCTTTATTTCTAAGAACTTTTTTAAGATTATCATAAACTACTGGATTTGTAAGTAAATCATTTGCTTGGAATATGATATATCCACCATTTGCCTCATGTAAAAGTCCTGGTCTTATCATTGTATAATCTGTTTTTAATACACCATAATAATTTTCATACTCTAGTCTTCCAAAAATATTGCTAAATGAATAGTTACTGTCCATTATTACAGGTGCACCCTCTGTATGGCTATTGTCAATAAATAAATTTACTCTATAATTGTCCCAAGGCTTTGTTTCTATAACTCTTGGCCCTGCTTGTTCTTGAGGCTTTTTATCTTCACTAATGAATTTTGGTATATTTCTAAGTATATCCTTCTTAACGCCATCTAAAAATTTATTTATTTTTTTATTTCTTTTAAATTTAGATTTTACAAGTGTTATATGTCCTTCTATTGAAAGTGTTGCAATGCTAGCTTGCCATTCATTTACTTTCTTTTCAGATTCTTGCTCTATTTCTTTTATTTTTCCTATAACTTGAATTATTTGCTCTTGAACAATTCCTGACTTACTTTCGTATTCTTGTTTTAATTTGTCATCTAATTTATCAAAATCTTCTTCTTTTATAACTTTGCCATCAAGCATTGGCATCATATATATACCAGTATCAGATGCTTTTACTTGAAATCCATATTTTGCAGATTGCGTATTTAAGTCTTCTAGTAATTTATTTCTTCTATCTTGATATTTTTGAACAATTACATTTTTTTGCTTTTCAAAATCATTATTATTAAAAGTACTTTTTAGTTCTATTTTTATATCTTTTATGAATTTATCCATGCAGTCTTTAAATTCTTGACCTTGTCCTGCTTGGAAAGATATGGCAACTGGTTCATTTGGATTTTCAAAATTATACACATAGCACCAATCCTGTGGTACCTTTTTATTTTTACTTATTTTATTCAAATAATTTCTTGTGTACATTGTTTTTCCTACACCAGAAGGTCCTTCTAGATAAAGATTGTATCCATTTACATCTACATTTAATCCAAATTTTAATGATGATATTCCTCTTTCTTGCCCTATTCCATCATAATTTCTCTCTAGCTCTTCTGTTGTTACAAAGTTAAATACATCTGGGTTACATTTGTATTTTAATTTTTTCCATGATACTTCATTTGTATTTTTCATTTTTAAATCCTTCCTTATTGCTATTTTGCAGAATTCTATTTTACTTTTTTGTAGAAATTTGTCAATAGATAATAGCAATATTTTTAAAATCTTTTGTTTTATTATGTGCAAATAATTTTTTTATATTATTTTTATTAAGTTCCAATATTATTCTCGACATTTCAGTGAGCGAAGGCGACGTAGGAGCGTAGCGTAACGTGCAAGCTGGAGCGAAAGCGACCCGCGCGGTGAAATGAGAGAGAATATAATATTGGACTTAATTATTAAGATAATTTAAACAAAATACGTCATCAAAATAGCATTTCCACCATCTTTATAGTATTTATTTCTTTTTCCAACTGTTTGAAATCCATAAGTTTTATATAATTTAATTGCTGGCAAGTTGTTTTCATTTACTTCAAGATTTATTTTTTCCATTTCATGTTCATGAGCATATCTTAAAATATAGCTTAACATATTTGAGGCAAATCCCTGATTTCTTTTATCTAGTTTAGTTACTATATTCATTATTTCCATTTCTTCAAATATTGTTCTAAATCCTGCAAAGCCATATATTTCTTCATTTTGCTTTATTACAATATATTTAGAGTCATTGTAGTCGTCTTGTAAAACATCGAATTCCCATATATTTGGAAACTTTGAATAATTTAATTTAATATTTTCTAAGTCTGTATAACTCATTTCTAATATTGATATATCATCTGACTTTCCTTCTTTTTGTCTTTGTGCTTGAGGCTTTCTTAAATACATTGGCGTAAGTGAATTTGAAGCCCCATATATTCCATTTCTATATCTATTTAGTCCTGCTAGTGCTACACCCACAGCAAGTGTAGGTATGTTAAATAAGTATTCATGCTCATATATGTCACTACTATTAGCTTTTTCTATTGAAGTTCTAGCTAAGTATAATTGCTCCAATCGTGCCATTTCTATGCCTTGACCTTCGCTTACGTCATTTTTTATATCTCCTAAAAAATATACTGGTAATTTTAAATTGTCTACATATGTAATTGCCTCTGAAATTTGCATTACTTCTGGATTTTTATATATAGAAAATAATCCTTTTTTCATTTTGTATATTGCAAAATAAACATTGTCATTTCTTGCATCTATTAAAGAAACATATTCTCCATCACCTTTTTGATTTGTAGAGTTTTCTAATACTCCACAAAATGCTAATGCCTCTAGTGAGTTTACTCCTACTACTGGAATGTTTTTTGCGTCTGCAAAAGCTTTTACTGTTGCTATGCCAATTCTTATTCCTGTAAAAGAACCTGGTCCAACTGAGCAAGCAATTAAACCTATGTCATCTAAGCTCAAATTTGTAGATTTAAATAGTTCATCTATAATTGGCATTAAAGTTTCTGAATGTTCTCTTTCACTATAATTATGCATTTCTTTTATTATTTTGCTATCTTCTAGTATTGCTACTGAGCATATGCTTGATGATGTGTCAATTGATAGTATTTTCATTGATGTCTTCCTTTCTTTTTATATCTTTATTCTTATGACTTTATTTTTAAAATAATACTTACACAAAATATGAGATATTGTATTTTTCGACCTTTTTTTACTATATATGTTATATAATAGTAATTCCTAAAAGTCAAGAAAAAACTACCTTTTTGCAGGTAGATTTTTAATTTGTCGTAATATGTATATTTTCTATTTCTGTTTTAAGTTCTCTCTGAACTATATTTTGTATTTGTGCAACTTGCTCAGTTCCTAATTCTTTAGCTTTTATTACAACATTTACACTTGGATTATTTACAAAGACAATTGCATTTTCAAAGCCTTTTGTTTCAAATAAATTTTCTACTACCATTATTGCATTTTTTGTATCATTTATGTTTTTTATTTCGTTTTCTGCTATATCTTTTTGTTCTGATGATATTTTTTCGTTTTCTAGTATTCCTGTATATGTTTCTAACATTTGTGAATACATAGTTTCTCTTTCTAGTTTTGAACGAGTAAAGTAATCATCATTTGATGCACTTGTGCTTGTTTCTTGGGTTTGCTCATTTGTAGAATTAACTATTGGGGCATTAGGATCTATGTTGTTTGCATTTGTTTCAATATCTTCATTTAAAACATTTTGTTCATTTGAATTGTTTTCTATAGTTTGGCTTTGATCCACATTATTTGTATCAACAATATTAGAACTTACATTATTTTCATTAACACTTCCGTCAATTACATTAGCACTAACTAGTTGTGCATCTCCTAAACCTGCTAAAAGTAAATTTTCATTTTCATGGTTATTTGTATAATTTAAATACCCAGCGGTCATAAGCATTAATGCTAAAGCTAAAATTACCACTTGATTTTTCTTCATTATCTTTTTTATTCCAATATTTTTAGTTTTATCTCCTAAACGTTTAATCATAACCTTCCTCCTTTTTTCCAAGTTGAAAAAGAATTGAATTTTTAACTCACTCACTCATTTTAAACACCTGAATTTTATGTGTAGCAAGTCCAGTTGCCGCTTCTACAGCTTGAACTATAGCCGTTTTTACATCTGCATTATTTGCTCCTTCTGCAGTTATTATTGCACCTTCTATTTTTGGGCTAATTATACTTTGTGTTACAGGTTCTCTATTGCCATTTCCATCTTCTTTGTATATAACTTCCTTTTGGCTATCGCTTTCTTCTACAGTTCTACTTCCACCTGCTGAATCAGTTTCTGTTGTGTTGCTTTCTTTCAGATTTTCATTATATATTGGTACATATGTGCTTGTTTGTGAATATGTGAGTAGAACTTTTACTTTTCCCACTCCTTCAATATTCGACAAAATATTTGCCAACTTTTCTTCATTTTCATCATATGATGTATCTGTAGATACTTGAACCACACTATTGGTATTTTCTGCTTCTGGAACTTCATTACTGCTTTTGCTACTTTCGTCTCCATTCCATATGTAATTTATTGCCACAATAGTTATTGCTAAAATTACTATAAATACTAAAATATTTTCAATCTTCTTTTTGTTATTTCCATCATTTTTTGGAAATATCTTCTTTAGTTTTTCAGAAAGCATATTTTAACCTCCTAATAATTTTTATTATTGGCTACAATATATATTCTGGAGCATTTCAAGTGAGCGCAGACGACTTTGGAGTGGAGCGCAACGTGCGAGCGTTGAGTGAGCTTGACGAACGAACCGTGAAGCGAAATGCGGAAGAATGTATATTGTAGCCGTATTAATTTTCATGAAATACTAATATTTTTTTCTTTCACATTATATGTTTCGCTCAAATATTCTTTTAAATCCTTTTCTTCACTTGTAGGTATTCCTTTAACTACTTGGTCTTTTATGCTATTTTCCTTTTCTCCTATTTGTACTTCATTTATAACTACACTATTTACTTTTGCTATATTGCTTTTTGCACTTTGTGAATTATCATTATTCGTTTTGTCATTTTGATTACTATTACTTTTTTCGCTATCTTTGTCGTTATCATCTTCTAATTCGTATATTCCTATTACGCTTATTTCTAATACTTCATAATTCTCATTTGTTTTGAGATCTACATTTTCGCATCCATATCCTTTATTTTTTAGTTTTAAAATTATATCTTGTTTTAAATTTGTTGTATATAAATTGTTTATTTGATTCTGACTCGTTTCATCTAAGCTAGATTCTGCACTATTAACAGAAAAATTAAATTCATCCAAATTTAAATCTATTTTTTTTCCTATCACAGGACTTATGACTGCAAATAAAACATATACGCCTATTACAATTTTTATATATTTTTTATTCTTTCCTTCTGGCAAAAGCATTTGAAGTATTGTACCTATTATTACTGCAAATATTATTTGCTGAGCCCACGAACTTATAAATGATACCATTTGTTTTACTCCTTTATTATTTTTAAGTTATCCTATTTTCTGGTAGGCTATATCAGATTTTTCTATATAAAATAGTCAATCAATTGGTTCATTAACTGTATTTACCCGTACATAAGTCCACTATTTGATATTTTCATAACTATTGCTATTCCTATTATTAGCATTGCTGTTAATGCAAACATTACTGCCAAAAATATTTTAAATGTGCCACCCATTTGTTCAAGTATTCCCACAATTTTTTCATCTGCTATTGGTTCACAAAGTGCTGCTCCTAAATAGTACGTAATTGTTAATACTGCTAGCTGTATGATTGGTCTTATGCAAATTGTAAGTATTACAACTATCCCTACAACTCCTACCGCATTTTTTATAATGTTACTACATCCCATTATTGTATTTACTGCATCTCCAAGTATGCTTCCTATAACTGGTACCACTGACGAAATTGCTGTTTTGGCTGCTTTTGCTGTTACCCCATCTATACTTGATGTTAATCCTCCCTCAAGTGAAGTTACACTTACAAACAATGTTAAAACTGTACCTAGTACCCATACCATACTTGAGCTTAAAAACTTTGAAAGTTTTCCTACTTGTGCTTGATCTGATATTTTTGAAATAATTCCTAACGCTGTTGATACCAGTGCTATTGGGATTAATATATTTGTTAAAAAATTACTTATAAACGTTATAAGTAAGAGTAATATTGGTTGTAACATTCCTGATGAAACTATATTTCCTGTTGTTATCATAAGTGTAATCATGAGTGGTATGAGTGTATTTGCAAATCCTGTCAAATTTTTAACTGCTTGTTTCATTTCTGTTATAATAGTTGAAAAGTTTGCCATCACTAAAGTTATTATTAATATATATTCTATGTAATAAGCAATTTTAGAGACGTTTTCATTTCCTAAGTTTTCACTAATTGCTTTTAATATGCTATGTATAATAACAACTACCATAACGCTTGCTATTGTTGTTAATGCTGTTTTGACATTATCTCCAAGTAATGCAAAAACTATTTTCATTATTGCATTGTTGTCTATATTTCCACTTAAGCTCTGTGTAAACAGTTCCGATATATCTATGTCCCTAAATGTATCTTGTGTATATTTTTCTGAATCTGATAAAAAAGTGGAAATTCCTAATGCATCTGTTTGAGAAGAAATTATTTCTTCTTGCGAGGTTGTACTTGATGCTAATTTTATTGGCTCATTTTGATTTACAAAATCTGATTTATCTGTTAATGCGTCTACATTGGAGGCTTTAGCTGTAGTTGGTATTAAATATGTAATTATTGCAATTAATATTATTATGTAGTATTTTTTCATTTTTCACCTTCTTTTATGTTAAAAACTAATGTATATTGCAGTTTTTTGATAGATTAAGGAAGAATTTTAACAACCGTATCAATCAAAGCATTTATTATTGGTATAGACATTGAAATAATAATTATTTTTCCTCCAATATCTACTTTACTTGCAATTGCACTTTCTCCTGAATCTTTACATATACTTACTGCAAATTCAGTAAGTATTGCTATTCCTGTTATTTTTATCAGTATCACCAAGAATTCGCTGTTTATGTTTGTTTTACTAGATATACTATTTATCATATCTATTATTCCTGAGAGTGTACCAGATGCCAATGTAAGTATGAGCACTCCCGCTATTATTGATGCATATATTGCAAACTCTGGTCTATACTGCTTTAATATTACAATTATTATTACTGCTATAAAAGCTACTCCTATAATTTTTATAATATCCATTTTATCCTCTCTTTCATTTGCCTTTTTTTGAATATGAGGACTTTTGTTTTTAAAGTATATTGTATTTTCATTTTTACAAATCAAACATTGTTCTTACTGTTGTAAACAATGAACTTACTTCTTTTATAACCATTGTTAGTACAATTATTAGCCCTGCAAGAGTTGTCATCATCGCTTGATCCTCTCTTCCTGCTCTTACTAGCACTTGATATAAAACCGCAACTAATATTCCAATAGCTGCTATTTTGAATAATAAATCTATGCTCATTTTTTCCTCCATAAAAATTTAATTTTTTAAATCAAAATAATTACTAATGCTAGTCCTACAGTTGCTCCAAGTGTTTTATATAATTTTTCATTTTTATTTTTTTCATTTTCTGCATCTTTTATTTGAACATCTAAAAATTTGCAAGTTAACCTAATTTCACTAACTTGTCCATCAATGTCTGTTTTGCCAAGCATTTTAGCTAGTCCTTTTATTATGTCTTTGTCTTCCTTTGTAAAATTATTATTTGCTTCGTCTACTGACTTTTCCCAAGCTACTCCTGCAGATTCGTTTTCCATTGATTTTGAAGAATTACAAAAAATCTCTCCTATATTTTTTTGCACTTTATGTGATATTTCTTCAAAAACATCTGGTATAGGCTCATATGTAAATTTTATTTTTTCTTCAAAAAAGTTTAGGGCCTTCCTCATTTCCTTTAAATCTCGTAACCTATTAGAATATTTTTTTGACATAAGCAAACCAGCATAACTTGTCCCGGATTAAAATTAACCCTAAAAATATGTATTTAATTAATATCATTTGTATATTCCTCTTTTCTTTTGTTAATAATTTATAATATATATTTTTTCATTACATGGTGTAATCCAATAAAAAATATTAATATATTATAAAAATAGTTTCATTTATACTATGTATATTCAATATTTTTAATTTTAGACCATCTTTCCATCTACAGTTTTATACATATTTCTATCTAAATAATAAACTTTTCCCATTTTTCCTCTATTTTCTAAAAAAATTATCCTTTTAAATAGTTTTTCTTCATATAATTTATTTAAGGTTTCATTTTGTCTTAATTCTGAAATATCTGAGCCATGTGCAGTAAATATTCCTTTAACACCTGAGCATATCCCGTAATTGATTGCTTCTAAATCTCCCTCTGTTCCTATTTCATCTGCAACTATTACCTGTGGTGCCATTGTTCTTACTGCTATTTTCATTCCTAAACTTTTTGTAACATTGTCCATTACATCTGTTCTTAAACCTATATCGTTTTGTGGAATTCCTTTATACATCGATGCAATTTCTCCTCTTTCATCAATTAGCGATACTGTAAAACCTTTATTACTTATATTTCTAACTAAATCTCTAAGTACTGTTGTTTTTCCACATCCAGGTTTAGATACAATCAATGTATTATTTATTTCTAAGTTAGATATGTCGTTATTTTCTACATTTGAATTTCTATTATTGTTTTGATTATTCATATTGACATCGTTTGGATATATTCTATAATTATTTTGACTAGCTGAATTGCTTTTTCTTGTAATTACTTCTTTTAAAATCTCATCGCTTGCACCTATTATTTCTCTTGCAATTCTAAAGTTCAAAGAAGATACGTAATTTACATTTGTAATTTTTCCATCCTTCATTGCAACATTACCAGTTATACCTACTCTATGTCCACCTTGAAGTGTTATATATCCATCACAAATTTGGCTTTGATAAGAATAAATTGAATTGTTACATAATGACTGTAAAATGTTTAGAATTTCATTTTGAGTAACTACGTGGTCTAATATATCTTCTTTTCCTTCTGGGTATTTTAAAATTACAGGTCTATCTACTCTTATTCTAATTTCTTCTAGTGTATTTTCATTAATGTTGTAACAAATATCTCTAGATAAAACTCTAGTAACTGCACGTAAATCCGACATAACTTTCTCCTTTACTAAAATTTTACGATGCAATCGAGTAGAGGATAGCACTTAGTGTGTTTCTCCCCTCTCACACCACCGTACGTACCGTTCGGTATACGGCGGTTCAATTTGTATATTCAATATGTACTTTTTCATACTGGTCTAATAGTGTTATTAGGCCTTTTCTTTTTAACCTTTCATTATTTAAAGCAAACATTACATATGTTGACTGACATATATTGTAGTATCCCTTTCTTGTGTTTGCACAATTAAAGGCTATTTTGTCTTCAACTCCCAGTTGCTTAAGGGCTTCATATCTTGTTCTTATTTTCTTCCATTGTTTCCATATTATTACCCTTATTCTCGTCCTCATATGTTGGTCTATCTCTATTAGCTTATTTTTCATATTTGCTATTCTAAAGTAATTTACCCAACCTCTTACTACATAGTTTATCTGCTTTATTCTGTCACTTAAGCTAATGCTCCAACTTCTTTTTGTTAATTTCTTTAACGTTCTTTTTAATTTTTGGTAAGATTTCAAATGTGGCTTTGGTTTCCATTTTCCACTTTTAATATCTTTCCAAAAGCTAAAACCTAAGTATTTGGTTCGTGTTGGTCTTGTTACTTTACTCTTTTCAGCATTTACTTTTAGTCCTAATTTCTTTTCTATATATTTTGTTATTGAAATTAGTACTCTGTTAGCTGCTTTTTCACTTTTAACAAGTATTATACAATCATCTGCATATCTTACAAATTTTAGTCCTCTTGCCTCTAATTCTTTATCCAATTCATTTAGCATAATGTTACTTAGTAATGGGCTGAGATTTCCTCCTTGTGGTGTTCCTACTGGTGTTTTCTCAAATCTTCCTTCTTCCATTACTCCTGCACTTAGATATTTTCTTATTAGTGACACTACATCTCCATCCTTTATTGTTCTTCCTATTATTGTTATTAGTCTGTCTTGATTTACTGTGTCAAAGAACTTCTCTAGGTCTAGGTCTACTATCCAGTCATATCCGTCATTTAACATTTCTAATGCCTTTATTATTGCTTGTTCACAACTTCTACCCGGTCTAAATCCATAGCTGTTGTCACTAAATTGTTCTTCAAATATTGGGATTAGTACTTGTACCATTGCTTGTTGTATTATTCTGTCCATTACTGTTGGTATTCCTAGATTTCTCATTTTGCCATTTTCTTTGGGTATTTTTACTCGTCTTACAGGTTGTGGCTTATATCTTCTTTTTCTTATTTGGTTTAATATTCTGTCTTTGTTTTCTTTGATGTATTCAGATATTTCTTCAACTGTAATTCCGTCTACTCCTGATGCTCCTTTGTTTTGATATACTTTCTTGTATGCCTTGTTTAGGTTTTCTTTAGTTAAAATTTCTTCTAAAAGTTCCATATCTGTTTCCTTCTTTCCTTTCCGTAGCTAGACAAAACGCTGATTTTGAGTAACCCTCTGAGATACGCTCATACTCTCCTCATTAACACATTCTAGTTATTGTCTAACACTAAAACTTGGTAGCGAAAAACACTACAAATTGTTCAGTCCTTCGAAAAAAAATTTTCTACTATGACCTCGGCTGACTTCTTATGATAAACCGTTTTCGACCACTATTTCTAGTGTTCACAAGACCTCACAGGGTAAGTCTCTTAACTTTCCTCTTTTACTCGCTAAATTTACTGCATAAGGTTACGTATATCTTTTGGGCTTAAGCTTGTTTGGTAGCCTTACCCTCTTACACAGCCTTAGTATCTAGTTCTTATTCATCGAGCCAAGATTTTGATACGCACTTCCTCCACTTCCACCTCACGATGGATAGCTTGTGCTTCTCTATGTGGTTAGCGATATATACCCCCACTCTGGACTTTCACCAGTTAGTTAAGCGACATGCCTGTCGCACCAAAAAAAATAAGTAGCCTATATTAAATATATGCTACTTATTTTTATTTATTACTATTTATTATTTTAACATTAATGTTTCATTGAACTTTTTTAAATATTCGTAAATCTAATTATTCTGCCCAGTTATGGTATACATTCATTACATCATCTAAGTCTTCTAGGTTGTCTATTAATCTTTGCATTTTTTCTGCAGCTTCGTCATCTAATTCAACTGTTGTTGTTGGTACCATTCTTACTTCTGCTTGGACAAATTCTAATCCATTATTTTCTAATGCTTCTCTAACTTTTGAAAAGTCTTTTGGATCAGTTGTAATTTCATAACATTCATCATCTGCTGTGAAATCTTCTGCACCACTATCTAGTGCAAGCATCATCATATCGTCTTCTGACATATCTGTTGTAGTTCTATCTATAACAATTACGCCTTTTTTGTTAAACATATATGATACGCATCCAGTTGTTCCTAAGTTTCCACCTGCTTTATCAAAGATATGTCTAACATCTGCTGCTGTTCTATTTTTGTTATCTGTACTAGCTTCTACTATTACAGCAACACCATTTATGCCATATCCTTCATATGTAATTTCTTCGTAGTTTTTATTGCTTCCTTCTCCTGATGCTTTTTTGATTGCATTGTTTATTGTATCATTTGGCATATTATTTGATTTACATTTTGCTATTACATCTTTTAGTTTAGAGTTACTAGTCGGATCAGGTCCTCCTGCTTTAACTGCTAATAGTATTTCTCTTCCTAATTTTGTAAATATTTTTCCTCTTGCTGCATCTGCTTTTCCTTTTTTGGCTTGTATGTTATGCCATTTACTGTGTCCTGACATTTTAATTCCTCCTTCTCAATTTTTTCAGTATTTAAGCCACTTTTGGCTGTTCTATCATATAAACTATCTCGTGAAATTTCTTTATTGTTCTTTGCCC
>CALXWM010000035.1 GCA_944392425.1 uncultured Clostridia bacterium | reverse complement strand
GCTTTTTAAAATCTTCAAGAGCCTTCTCAAAACTGAGAAAGCTCTAATTTTTTATTTAAAAGTATTAAACAGTAACTGCCTTCCTACTTTTTTGCCCAAAAGTATTGAAATTACCACAAAAACTGAGTATAATAGAATATATTGAAAATAAAAGCAGAAAGGAGAATGCGTTGCCTAAAAGTCAATTTGCATTTATCAAAGAGAGCTTAGAAATGCGTGGAATAAATTAGGCAAGCATAGCAGTAGAAATGTATAGAAATCATAATTGTGGTGAATTAAATATAAAAAATGTTGGAGAAACAGTAGAACTAGCTGGATGGGTACAAAGAATTAGAAATTTGGGCTCAATGCAATTTGTAGATTTAAGAGATGAGAAGGGCATTACTCAATTAGTTATTTCAGACGAAAAACTAAAAGAGCAAATGAACGAAATTAACCCAGAATCAGTTATAAGTATAGAAGGAAAAGTCGTAGAACGTTCAAACAAAAATCCTAAAATGCCAACAGGAGAAATAGAAATTGAAACTAGTAAAATTACGCTACTTGGCAAATGCAAAAGCTCATTACCTTTTGAAATAAATTCAGAAAAAATAGATATTAACAATGTAAGAGAAGATTTGAGACTTCAATACAGATACTTAGATTTAAGAAATGATAAACTACATAACACAATCCTTTTACGTTCAAAAGTTATGAAATCAATAAGAAATAAAATGGATAAACTAGGATTTACAGAGGTTCAAACACCAATATTAGCTAACTCATCACCAGAAGGTGCTAGAGATTACTTAGTTCCAAGTAGACTTCATGCAGGAAAGTTTTATGCACTTCCACAAGCACCACAACAATTTAAGCAACTTTTGATGGTTTCAGGTTTTGATAAATATTATCAAATAGCACCATGTTTTAGAGATGAAGATCCTAGAGCGGACAGGGCTCCGGGAGAATTCTATCAACTTGACTTTGAAATGGCTTTTGCAACTCAAGAAGATGTATTCAAAGTTATTGAAGAAGTTGTTCCAAGCGTATTTAAGGAGCATACAAATTGGAAAGTTGATGAAGGCCCATTCGTAAGAATTCCTTACAAAGAAGCAATGGAGAAGTATGGTATAGATAAACCAGATTTAAGAAATCCACTTATTATACAAGATGCAACAAATTTGTTTAAGAAAACTGAATTTAATGCTTTTAAAAATAAAACTATAAAAGCAATTGTTGTGCCAAAAGGTGGAGCTCAAGGAAGAAAATTTTTTGATAATATGACAGACTATGCAATAAATGAAGCAGAAGCTCAAGGCTTAGCTTGGGTTAAAGTCGATGATGAAAACAATTTGACGGGTGGAATTGCTAAATTTATTACAGATGAAATAAAAACTGAACTTGGAGCTAAAGCTGGAGATAGTATTTTCTTTATAGCAGATGAATTCAATAAAGCTCAGAAAATTGCAGGTTTAGTTAGAATTGAACTTGGAAAAAGATTAGATTTAATTGAAAAAGATGTATATAAATTCTGCTTTATTGTAGATTTTCCAATGTATGAATATAATGAAGACGAACAAAAAATAGATTTCAATCATAATCCATTTTCAATGCCACAAGGTGGAATGGAAGCACTAGAAAATAAAGACCCATTAGATATTTTAGCTTACCAATTTGACTTAGTATGTAATGGCTATGAAATGGCATCAGGAGCTGTTAGAAATCACGACCCAGAAATAATGACAAAAGCGTTTGAAATAGCTGGTTATACAGAGGAAGATGTTAAGAAAAAATTCGGTGCTTTATATACAGCATTCCAATATGGTACACCACCACATGCAGGTGCAGCACCAGGGCTAGATAGAATGATTATGCTTATTGCAAATTCAACTAATATAAGAGATGTTATAGCATTTCCTAAAAATAAAAAAGCAAGAGATGTTATGATGAATGCTCCAAGCATAGTTACTGACGAACAATTAAAAGATGTACATATTAAAATAACAGAATTAGAAGAAGATGAATAAAATGGAATATCAAGTAAGTGAATTTGAACAAGAATATATAAATAAAATAAGAAGTGAATTAACAAAATTCCCCAATATTAGTGAAGTAGAAAAAGCCTATTATATATATTATAGGCTTTGTCAATTTTATGTGAAAAACTTCGACTTTTATTATGGACACGAAGAACAATATATAGAAAGGCAGTATACTAAACAAACTGAACAAGATAGAAGAGCAACTTGTTTTCAAGAAAATGCAACTATAGCAGAAGCAATGTTGCAAATGGGACTTAATGCAGGATATATAAAAGTACCAAATATCCATCACGTTGATGGATATTTTATAACTAAAAGTGGAAACGTATATTTTTTTAATGCATTTGCAGATCTAACTAGAGCAAAAACAGGAAGAATTTTAAGAAATTTTGGACTAGATTATAATTCGATAAAATATGAAAGAAATTATAAGTATGGAGAATCTATAGCTAATTATTTGCTAAGTAAAGGAATAAACGTACAAACAGCCAGTAGCGAAAGAATAAAAGAAAATGAAATTATAAAAATGAATTATCTATTTGGTATAGAAAAATACGGAGCTATGCTGAATGATTTCTTTGAAGTGCTAAAAAAGGCTGTAAACAATACTGATTATATGAGAAGAAAGTTTGGAACATCAGATAAAGGAAAACAAGCCGAAAAAGTAATAGAAATATTAAATATTCATAAAGTACCGAATGACACTGAATTTGATGTGGATTATTCTACAGGAAGCGAATATTATGAATATGTTCTAAGTGTTTTTCCTGAAAATGTTGTAAAATTTTTTGATGGAAAAGAAGTTCGAAATCCTGCAGATAAAGAAAGAAAAGTATTTTTTGTAAAACAGGAAGGAAAACTGCTTGCATATGAATTTAATCAAACAACTCAAAGATTGCAAAAACTAAATATAAAAGAACTAGCAAGACAAAATATTTTAAACATATATATGTATGAAGGAAATGAATCACTAATGGGCGAAAAAAGAACAATTGGTTATGCAATAAATAAAATGCAAAAAGAGTGCGAAGAGCCAGAACATTAATTATTACTTACTATTTATAACAATTATTATAATATAAAAATTTAGAGTCAAGAAGTATAGAAAAATTTTTTTAGAACTTAGAAAATAAAAGCTAAGTTCTTAATTTTAAAATACACTTGCAATGATTTTTGTTTTATGGTATAAAATAGTTGTATAAATGTAACTAAAATTTTGGAAAGAAAAGATATGAAAAATATAAAAGACTACGATTTAAACGAATTAAAACAAGAACTTACAAATATAGGTGAAAAGCCATTTAGAGCAGAGCAAATTTTTAAATGGTTATATGTAGAAAAAGTACATAGTTTTGATGAAATGACTAATTTATCTCTAGAACTAAGAGAAAAATTAAAGCGAAACTATGATATGTGTAATTATACTGTAGTAAGAAAACTCGAATCAAAAGATGGTACAAAAAAATATCTATTTGGTTTAAGTGATGGAAATGCTATAGAATCTGTACTTATGCAATATCACTTTGGAAAGACAGTATGTGTGTCTTCACAAATAGGCTGTAAAATGGGATGCAAATTTTGTGCATCAACAGGAATTGCCTTTGTAAGGAGTTTAACATCAGGCGAAATTGTAGAGCAAATAATTGCAATTGAGCAAGATATAGGTGAAAAGATTTCAAATGTTGTATTTATGGGAATTGGAGAACCTTTTGACAATTATGACAATGTAATGAATGCAATAAAAATATTAAACAATCAAAAGGGGTTAAATATAGGAGCAAGGCACATAAGTATTTCAACAAGTGGAATAGTTCCAAAAATTTATCAGTTTGCAGATGAAAATGTTCAATGTACATTGTCAATTTCATTACATAGTGCCAATAACGAAACAAGAAGTAGTATGATGCCTATAAATAATGCATATAATATACAAGAGTTAATAAAAGCTTGTAAATATTATATTAGCAAAACAAATAAAAGAATTTCATTTGAATACGCATTGGCAAAAGACAACAATGATAATCAAAAATCAGCAGATGAATTGGTAGAATTATTACACGGAATGTTATGCCATGTAAATTTAATACCTATAAACAAAATTGAAAATGGAAAATACATAAAAAGCTCTAATGAGAACATTATAAAATTTAGAGACTACTTAAACAGTAGAGGGATTACAGCAACAATTCGTAGAGAATTAGGTTCGGATATAGATGCAGCTTGCGGACAACTAAGAAGAAAGAATTTAAAATAGGAGGAAAATATGATACAAGCTTTTGCAACCTCAGACATAGGAAAAGCTAGGCAATTAAATGAAGATTCATATTTTGCTTCCAAGCCAGAAGATGAAATACAATTATTTATTGTAGCAGACGGCATGGGAGGATATAAAGGCGGAGAAATTGCAAGTAGTATGGCAGTAAATGCTGCAAGAAATTATATTTTAAGCAACTTTGAAAAATCCAAAATAGATAAAGAAACACTACTTAGCTTAGTTAAAAGTAGTAGCCAATATGCAAATATGGTTGTATATGAAAAATCTAAAGAAAATGATGATCTAAAAAACATGGGAACTACTTTAGACATATGTTTGATTTATCAAAACAAGGCTTTTATTTCTCACATTGGTGATAGCAGAATATATAGAATAAGAAAAGAGTTTATGCGTAAGCTTACTAAAGACCACAGCTATGTACAGCAATTGGTTGATGAGGGTAAAATAACAAAAGAAGAGAGCATGAATCATCCAAAAAAGAATATGCTTATTAAAGCACTTGGGTGTACAGAGTTTATTGAACCAGATAGCATGATAAAAGGATTTATAAAAGGTGATATAATCCTAATGTGCACTGATGGGCTAACAAATATGGTAAGTGAACAAGAAATATTTAATATTTTAAAAACAAATACAATCGAGCCATCAAAGGAGCTAGTAGAAAAAGCAAATGAAAAGGGTGGGCTTGATAATATTACAGCAATTGTAATAAAATAAAAATTTAAAAATTGAAAACTCAAAAATTTATATTTATAATTTTAAAATAATAAAAAAGCAAAAAATAAACCTAAAATAAAAAATACTAAAATCTTTCAAAAGAGAAAGGAAATTATTATGAATTTGATAGGTAAAATAATAGGAAATAGGTATGAAATTCTTGAAGAGGTAGGGCTCGGAGGAATGGCAACAGTTTATAAAGCAAAAGACCATGTGCTTAATAGATTAGTTGCAGTAAAAGTCCTAAAAGATGAATTTACAACAGATACAGATTTTATAAAAAGATTTAATACAGAAGCACAAGCAGCAGCAAGCCTTTCACATCCAAACATAGTTTCAATATATGATGTAGGACATGAAGATGAAAACAACTTGTACTATATTGTAATGGAACTTGTGCAAGGCAAAACATTAAAAGAAATAATAAACAGTGAGGGAGTACTTTCTTGGAAATGGGCAGTAAATATAGCAATGCAAATAGCATCAGCTCTAGAGCTTGCTCATAAAAATGGAATAGTGCATAGAGATATAAAACCTCATAACATTATTATTACTGAAGACGGAATTGCAAAAGTAACAGACTTTGGTATAGCAAAAGCAGTATCTAATTCAACAATAACAGCTTTTGGAACAACAATAGGTTCAGTACATTATTTTTCACCAGAGCAAGCAAAGGGTGGATTTACAGATGCTAAATCTGACTTATACTCTTTAGGTGTAGTAATGTATGAAATGCTTACTGGGAAGGTACCATTTGATGCAGACACACCAGTATCAGTTGCATTAAAGCATATGCAGGAAGACCCAAAAGAGCCAATAGAATTAAATCCAGAAATACCAACAGCTGTAAATCAAATAGTAATGAAAGCAATGCAAAAAGAGCCATCAGCAAGATATCAAAATGCAACAGAAATGCTACATGATTTAAGCAAAGCTTTAAAAGACCCAGATGGAGATTTTGTTATAATAGAAAATAAAGATGGTGGATACACTAGAGTAATGCAAGCTATTTCTGATGATCAAATAAATGCGGGAAAAAAAGAAGAAGTTAAAACAAAAACAAATTTCTTTACAGAACATCCTAAAGCCAAAATAGCCATAATAATCTTAAGTTTAGTTCTATTATTTGTTGTAGTATTTTTAATAACAAAAATTGCAATAGATGGCGGAATTAAGTCAAGAGTAGATATGCCAAATTTAGTTGGAAAAACACAAGCAGAAGCAGAGCAGTTGGCAGATGATTTAGGAATTGTATTAGAAGTAACAGAGGTTGCAAGTAGTGAAGTTGAAGAAGGAAAAGTAGTATCTCAAGATCCAGAATATGCAGAAAGCAAAATAGAAAAAGGTTCTACAATTAAGATAAATGTAAGCAAAGGCCCTGAAGAAACTGAAATGGTTAAATTAGAGGGAATGAAAATAGAAGATGCAAGAAATACAGCAGAATCATTGGGAATAACATTGGATGAACAAACCGAAAACAGTGATACAGTAGAGGCCGGAATAATTATAAGACAAGATACAGCAGTAGGAACACTTGTAAAATCAGGAGACACAGTAGTTGTTCATGTAAGTGCAGGTGTAGAAAAAGTTAGAGTTCCAACAGTACTTGGTATGGATGAGGGAACAGCAGTGGCAACTTTAAAAAATGCCGGACTAAATCCAAAAGTTACTTACGAAAGCAATGAAGAAGAAGACGACGGAAAAGTAATATCACAAAGCATTGATGCAAATGAAGAAACTGCAAAGAACTCAAATATAGATATTGTTGTAAATAAAATTGTGAAAGAAGAAAAGACAATTAATATTATAATAGATATTAATTCTTTTATAGGTTCAAAAGCATCCTCAGAAGTTGAGAATATAACTAATAAGGTAGAAGAAACTGCTAATACAGTTGATGTTATAATTTCAATTGATGGTGTGCAAAAACATTCGACAGATGTGGACATAGATGACTCAAAATATACTTATTCATTTACTTCAGATTTGACAGGGTCACATGAAATTGAAGTTGACGTGGATGGTAATAAAAAAACAAGAATCATTAACTTTGATGAAGCAGAAAACAATAGAAATGTATATTTCGATAAGAATAATTAGTGATAAACAAACATCTTATATGAAATGTATAATTATTTTAAATTTGTAGTTTGATAAAAATACAGCAAGTGATTAATAACCAAAACTTCATAATATGCTAAAAAGTATATTATGAAGTTTTTTCTAAATATGAAAAACTTGTGTATATAAAGAAATTTATTATTATAATTTTTTTTAATAAATCTTATTTTATATAAAAAACAAGAATATTTAATTATTTATAAATATATGATATAATTATTATGTTATAAAAATATAGAGGAGTATTAATGAAAGCAACAATTATACAAAATATTTCAAATCAATATAAAGTAATAGATGAAGAAGATAAAGTACATATTTGCACAGCTAGAGGTAAGCTAAAAAATAATAATAAAGTTTTAAATAAAAGAGAAGAATCAGCTTTAAAACTTGCAACTAATTATGGAAAAATAAATACTTTAACTCCTGTTGCTGGAGATAAAGTTGAAATAGAAAACGAAGCTATTACTAAAATTTATGATAGAACAAATTTTATAAAAAGACCTAAAATAGCAAATGTCACACAAGTTGTTTTTGTTGTTTCTCTAAAAGAACCTGAACCAGATATATTAATGCTTGATAAACAATTAGCATTTGCAGAAAATATAGGATTAAAAAGTATAATTGTGCTAAATAAATGTGATTTAGCAGATAGCAGTAATTTAAAACATATATATGAAAAAGTGGGTTATCCTGTGCTTGAAATGCAAGCTAAAAATAATGTGGGAGTTGATAAATTAAAAGATTATCTAAAAGAAAATATTACCGTATTTTCAGGAAATTCAGGAGTAGGAAAATCAACGATTATAAATAGTTTATTTGGAAAAAACATTACAGAAGAAGGGTTGGTTAGCGAAAAAAATAAAAGAGGGAAAAACACCACAACAGCGGTTACTCTATATGAATTAGAAAAAGACGCATATATTGCAGATACACCTGGGTTTAGTACATTTGATATAAATGAAATAGATTACAAAAACTTAGATAAGGAATTTATAGATTTTATTCCATTTATACAAGATTGTAGATATGTGGGATGTAGCCATATTCATGAAAATGAAAAAGAGTGCGGAGTAAAAAGAGCAGTGCTTGATGGAAAAATATCTAAGTCAAGATATGAAAATTTTGTGAAAATATATAAGGAATTGGAAGAAAATTATAAGAGGAGATATAATTAATGGAAATTTCAACATCACTATTGAGTGTTAAAAAAGAAGATATTATTCAAACAATATATAATTTGGAAGTAGCTCATACGGACTATTTTCATATTGATGTAATGGATGGCAGATTTGTAGAAAATGATACATCTGAAACTATGAGAATTTATTGCGAATATTTAAATCAAATAACAAATGTGCCAATAGATGTTCATTTAATGGTTACAAATATTAAGGAATATGTAGATAGTTATTCAATATTCAATCCAAATATTATTACTTTTCACTATGAAGCTTGCAAAGATGATACAGAAGTAGATAAGTATATTGAACAAATTAAAGGTAGAGAATGCAAAGTTGGCTTAGCAATTAAACCTAATACTGATATAGAAAAAATAGTAAAGTTTTTACCAAAAATAAACTTATTATTAATTATGTCAGTTGAACCTGGCAAAGGTGGACAAAAATTCATAGAAAGCACTGTAGAAAAAATAAAGAAAGCTAAAGCAAAAATTGACGAGCTTGGCTTAGATACAGAAATAGAAGTTGATGGAGGAATAAACCTAGAAAATTCAAAAGAAGTTAAAGAAGCGGGAGCCACCATGCTTGTAAGTGGAACAGGAATAATTAGTTCGAAAGATTATAGTTATACAATTAAAAAACTTAAGGAGTAAATTAGTGCAAAAGCAAAAAAATTAACAAATTTACGAAATATAGTTGCATTAGACAATCAGTTGAAAAACAGCTATATTTATTGTATAATTTAAATATAAAATTAAGGAGCAAAATATGGACCAAAAAAAAGCAGCAAAAATAATAAAAAAATTAAAAGAAATGTATCCAGATGCAACATGTAGTTTAGATTTTACAACTCCATTTCAAATGCTAGTTGCAGTATGTTTATCTGCACAATGTACAGATGAAAGAGTTAATAAAACCACACCTGCAATTTTTGCAAAATATCCAACAGTTTATGACTTTAACAACATGGATATAAAAGTATTAGAAGAGTTAATACATCCTTGTGGATTTTATAAAAATAAAGCTAAAAATTTAAAAGCAGCAAGTAAAATGATTGTGGAAAAATTTAATGGCGAAGTACCTGACAATATGGAAGATTTAACAAGTATTCCCGGTGTTGGGAGAAAAAGTGCAAATGTAATAATGCTAGAAGCATTTCATAATCCTCAAGGAATAGCGGTAGATACTCATGCAAAAAGAATTTCAAATAGACTTGGCTTTTCAGATGAGAGTGATCCATTAAAAATAGAACAAGATTTATTAAAAGTAATACCAAAAGAGTATTATTATGATGTCAATCATTTATTAGTATGGCATGGAAGAAATACTTGCATGGCGAGAAATCCAAAGTGTGAGGAATGTGCATTAAAAGATTTGTGCAAAGAATATAACAAAGAGTGATTTGAATGTTGAAATTTAAAAAGAAATAAAACTAAATAGAAAAATGCCGATAGGAACGCTCCTATTTGACACAGAATTTTTAGAAAAATATTTCCGCAAACCTAGTTGAGATATTGTTTCTTTGATAAAAAATTTTGATTTTGAAAATAAAAATTAAACAAATAATTGATTGAAACTTGCCTTTTGACTAAAAAATATATATAATAAAATTATGAGGTGATAAAAATGAGTCAAAAAGTTTATAATATAGATGAAATAAAAGAAATATTGGCTACTTTATTGGAAAATATGCCAGTATATAGCGTTATTCTATTTGGTTCATATGCACAAAACAATGCAAATAAAAATAGTGATATAGATTTAATAATAGATACAAAAGGTTCATTAATGGGATTTAAATTGTATAGTCTTATTACAAAAATAGAAGAAGCATTTAAGAAAAATGTAGATGGATTTGAAAAGACAGAGATAATTAAAAACTCTGCTATAGATAAAGAAATAAAGAGGACAGGAGTAGTTGTATATGAAAAATAAAGAATATATATCTTTTATTAAAATGATAGAATATATTGATAAAGCATTTAAATACACTAAAGATTATAGTTATGAACAATTTTCCAATGATGAAAAAACAATAGATGCAACAGTTTTTGCAATTAGTCAAATTGGTGAATTAGTTAAAAATATATCTAAAGAAACAATGAAAAAATACAGTAACATAGAATGGAATATGATAAAAGGATTAAGAAATAGAATAGTACATGATTATGATGGAATTAGCCTTAAGAGTATATGGTTTGTTTTAGAAAATGATTTAGAACAATTGAAAGAAGATATACAAAAGATAATAGATGATGATAAAAAAGAAAAGCAAAAAGATGAAAGCAGTGAAAACTAAAATTTTAGATAAAATTTGTAAATCAAGCAAAGCAGAAAAATCTCAAAACTAGTTGACATATTATTTTTTCGTGATATAATAAATAATGTAAAAGCAGTAAGAGACAAAGTAAAATAAAGGTTGCTTAAAGAGAGAATTAGTCATAGGCTGAAAACTAATTCAAGTAAACATATTTGAAAAACTACCTCTTCAAGCTTCTAGCGAATAAGTTAGACGGTTGGTGCGTTATAGCCAAAAAATGAAGTGAAATATTCGGGTGGAACCGTGCTTATATAAGTACCCCAGAGCATAATTTATAGTTATGCTCTGGGGTTTTTGAATATAAAGCTCCAATATATGTTCTTTCATATTTCACTGTGCGGTTCGCTTTGCTCAGCGCTTGCACGCTCCACTCAGCATTAAAAAAGAACAAGACAAATAGCGCGCTTAAAGTAATCTTTAAGGCGCGTAAAAGCTTCGTTCGCTGAAATATTCAAGAACATATATTGAAGCAATTAAATTAAGAAAGGAGATTACTATGATTAAAGTAACTTTAAAAGATGGCTCTCAAAAAGAAGTAGAGCAAGGAATTTCAATTTATGACTTAGCTAAACAAATAAGCGAAGGATTAACAAGAAACGCAACTTGTGGAAGAGTTGACGGAAAAGTAGAGGATTTAAGATTTAAACTTGAAAAAGATTGTAATGTTGAAATCTTAACTTTTGACAGTGATTTAGACGGGAAAAAGGCTTATTGGCATACAACTTCACATATAATGGCTCAAGCAGTCAAAAGATTGTTTCCAAACACAAAATTAGCAATCGGTCCAGCCATAGATGATGGATTTTATTATGATTTTGATGTTGAAAATAATTTCACAGATGAAGATAAAGAAAAAATAGAAGCAGAAATGAAAAAAATTATTAAAGAAGATTTACCAATTGAAAGATTTTCTTTACCTAAAAAAGAAGCTCTAGAATTAATGAAAGATGAGCCATACAAATGCGAGTTAATTAATGATTTAGAAGAAGGCGAAGAAATATCTTTTTATAAACAAGGTGAATTTACAGACCTTTGTGCAGGTCCTCATTTAATGAGTACTGGAAAAATAAAGGCAATAAAGATATTAAATAATTCAGGCGCATACTGGAGAGGTGATGAGCATAACAAAATGCTACAAAGAATTTATGCTATATCATTCCCTAAAGCATCTTTATTAGAAGAGCATTTACAATTGTTAGAAGAAGCAAAACAAAGAGACCACAGAAAAATAGGAAAAGACTTAAATTTATTTATGACACATAAATTAGTAGGCTCTGGACTTCCAATGTATTTGCCGGATGGTGCAACAGTTAGAAGATTGCTAGAAAGATATATTCAAGATAAAGAAATAAAACTTGGATATGAGCATGTTTATACACCATGCTTAGCAAATACTGAATTATACAAAATAAGCGGTCACTGGGACCATTATAAAGATGATATGTTCCCAATAATGAAAATGGATAACGAGGAAATGGTTTTAAGACCAATGAACTGCCCACACCATATGCTTATTTACAAAAATAGCCTACATTCATATAAAGATTTACCTATTAGAATTGGTGAACTTGCTCATGATTTTAGATATGAAGCAAGTGGAAGTGTATGTGGATTAGAAAGAGTTCGTGAAATGTGTCAAAATGATGCTCACCTTTTTGTTAGACCAGACCAAATAAAAGAAGAAGTTGGTAGAGTTTTAAACTTAATAAAAGAAGTATATCAAAAAGACTTTGGTTTCCCAGCATCAAACTTTAAATATAGATTATCTTTAAGAGATAAAAAGAATAAAGAAAAATACATAGAGAATGATGAAATGTGGGAAACAGCAGAAAGCCAATTACGTGAAATATTAACAGAGTTAGGAATAGACTTCTATGAGGCAGAGGGAGAAGCAGCATTCTATGGACCAAAAATAGATATACAAATAAAAACAGCATTAAATCATGATGTTACTATACCAACTTGCCAATTAGACTTTGCACTTCCAGAAAGATTTGAATTAAGCTATATAGGTGAAGACGGAAAAGAACATAGACCAGTTGTTATACATAGAGCAATTTTGGGTTCTTCAGATAGATTTATATCTTTCTTAATAGAAGAAACAAAAGGAGCTTTCCCAGTATGGCTTGCTCCAAAACAAGTTAAAATTTTGCCTATTACAGATAAACATGTAGAATATGCAAATAAAATAAAAGAAGAACTACAAGAAAAAGGAATAAGAGTAGAAGTTGACGATAGAAATGAAAAAACAGGTTACAAGATTCGTGAAGCACAACTTTCAAAAGTTCCATATATGCTTATAGTTGGAGACAAAGAAGTGGAAAATGCCACAGTATCTGTAAGGGATAGAAAAGATGGAGATATAGGAAGCATTAAAACAGAGGACTTTATTAAGAGGATTGTAAAGGAAGTAGAAGAATACAAGTAGAATTAGGAGCAATTAATGACACTAATAGAACACATAAAAAGGTTGTTTCATATTGGAGAAAAAGCAGATAATGATATTGAACCAATAGAAACAACCGATGTGTCTGTTATAGACACATCAAATCTAGAAATAGATAGAAATTTAACAGATGACGAAAATGAAAGTAGAAAAAAACTTTTTGAAGAGGTATCTTCAGGAAACTTTTCTACTTTTATTATTTATGGAAATGATATTGCTAGAAAAACTAATCATTATATGGATATTGTAAGAAAAAGACTTAATCAAAATATAGAAGAAAATAAAACTCTAAGCAGAAATGTATCATTAGAGCAAGCAATTAGGCAAAAAGTTAAAATAATATTTAACAATGCAGAGATAGATAGTATATTAAATGACTTAAGTGAACTTAAAAGAAATTGCGAATTAAGAATAATTGCATTAGAAGATTTAGGAAATGTTGAATTAAAAAAATCTAAAAGAAGAATATTTTTTATGAGTGATAAAACAGATGCAAGTAAAATAAACTCAATAAATAATGCAATTTCAAGACTTTCAGCACATATAAAAATAATAAATATGTTATCTCATAGTGTAAGAAATGAGCAATTGACATACTATAATGAAAATAATACTTTAAATACATTTTTGAGTAACAAAGATGAACAAGAAAGCAAAAAAATAGCAAATAGAGTATTAGATGAAACATTTAAAGAATTAAAATCATCTATAAAAGCAATAGCAACATTTTCAAATATACCAGCATTAGTTATTGATGGTGAATCTTTAGGCAAGTTAGATATGGACAAAATGCCATTAGATAAAAAGGTGGAAGTTATAGCACTATCTAAGAGATATTTAGATTTATATGTAGCAGAAAACAAAGAAAAGTTGCTAGCACCAGGAGGACTTTTAGATAGAGCAAAGGAATATCAAAGCAAGTTATGGGAAGAAATAGAAAGCGATTATTTAGACGTGCCTTTGTGGGCAAAGAAGATAATAGATTATTTAGATACTGGGGCGTGGAAAAGTGTACAAACAGGAAAGAAATTCTGGCATAGGTATTATTATAGAATAGAAAATCTTGAAAGATTAATTTCAGTATTTAAAGAAGAAATACCAGAGGATTTTAAAGAAGAATTTTATAAAACTAAATTTTATTTTTATGCTCTATACGAGGAAGCAAGTGGATTTGATTCACACGAAAGTAAGCCTATTGAAACAAAAAGTGAAGAAGAAAGAAAATATTATTTGAAGTTTATAACAGAAATAGTAGATAAAATACATAGAGAGTCAGAAGATGGCAAATTATTAAGATTTATGGACAAACATTTATCTTTAAAAAATGCAAATGATATATTAGACCACTGTGATAAATTTGTAGCATTATTAAGGATAGAAAAGTATGGGCGAGATGGATTGTTTACTTTAATCTTGCGTATTGCAGATTTTAAAGATGGGGTTAATAGATATTGCTGTTTGGACCAAATAAATCCTAAATATTTATCAAAGAATGATTTACAAATATACCAACATAATTCAAGTACAATGGCAAAAGATATACTTACAATGTGGAAATCAACAGAAAATCTATCCACAATGTATAATGGCTTTTGGGGAGATTACAATGATGGATGGGATTTTGCTGAAAGAGTAAAAGATGGTCTTTATCCTCGTTCAAGTCCAGAAATTTACGGTATAGATTATTCACGAGACTATATAGAATTTTTAGTTAAAACTATAAAAGAGTATAATAAATCTCAAAGAGAAGCGAATGTCCCTTTAGAAAATAGATTTTATTTTGATAGTGAGTTAAATATTAGATTGCATATAGGACAATATATGGCAATGTTTTCATATTTAATTGAAAAACTTACTGAGAAAAATATATCAAAAGAAAGTGTATTAGCTCAAATAGAGTTGCCTAATGGTAAATTGGAAAATGGACTTAACTACAGCAATCTTCTTAGAAAAATATTACCTGATTTAAAAGAATATATGCATAACAATTTAAGTAAAATAGATTGTAAAAGGCTTTATAAAAAGAAAAAGATGAGAGAAGATTATATAAAAGGAACAGTAGATGCTAAAATAAATTTTTACAGATTGCTTTTTAAAAATTACAAAGCAGATGATGGAAAAGTATTAGGTGAAGATTTTAATTACGATAAATATAAATATTATAAATCTATTATAGAGCTTTGTAAAAGCTTTTATAAATTTGATATAGATGGTTGGTTTTTAACTGATATCTGCTTCAAATTGGACAAAGATTTTGGAAAAGAAAACGTTAGAGATGATTTATTAAAAAATTACCTTATTAGGCAATCTTCGATACAACTACCTTTTACTCCATTATGGCTTTTATTTCCTTATGACTATATTATTACTAAATATAGTTCATTAGATTTTTATAGTAAAGTTAGTTCATTAACAATTACTTGTCAATGTTTAGAAAAAATAGATACAGAAAATATAAATGTGTATTCTAGTATTAAATTTTTTTTGATAAATAGATTATTTAATAAGGAGATTTTGGAAAATGACGAAGAATATAGAATAGCACTTTATATAGTCGAGTATTATATGGATGGTATAAACGGAGGTGGAAATTACGAATCAATACTAGATGACGGATTTAGTAATTTTTATAAGAGAGGGACTTATAAAATAACAGGAAGAATGCCACTTATTCATGATTGGTCAGGAACGGATTTTACAACGTTAACTTATGCTGAAAAGAGAAGAACACCTATTCCAGAAGATTATCAAAAAGTGTACGAATTATATAAAAGAATAAGAGATGTATTTAAAAGTACTGATAATATGCAAGAAATTCTATGCCCGGATTTAGTAAAAGTTATTATGACAGAAGATTTTTATAAAAGATTAGGAAAAAGTTATGACGAAAATAAAAAAATACGCCCAGAAATATTATTTGAAGGATATAGAAAGAATGCAGAAGTAAAAGATGATAGGGAAAATAGTATTCAATCTGATGGTGACTTAGATTTATAACAATAGAGGTACATTTTAAGAACGCACCTCTACTGTTGATTTTTTGATTAAGTATAATTTTTATTAATATTTGTCCACCTACGCATTTATTTGTCGGATGTAGGGCTCCGAGTAACATTTGTCCACCTATGCATTTATATTTCGCAAAGTTAGTGTAAAATTTATGTAGGCAAAATATAAAAAATTGCCTACATAATTTTTAACAAAAATATATTGAAAAAAC